>DATCXA010000741.1:0-3362 GCA_036566085.1 Propionibacteriaceae bacterium | reverse complement strand
ATCACCTCCTCGAGCCAGTCGGTGTCTACTCCGGCCGCGACCAGCGGGGGCGCCAGGTCCCAGGCGTCGTCGATGCCATGATCATCAAGCCAGTCGGAGAGCCCGTCTTCGGCCTCACTGACCTCCACCGGCGACAACTTCTCAGCCTTGGCCATCCTCTCCACAGCCGCCTCTTGGAGCTCGGTAAGCGCCATCAGAGCCTTCGGGTCGACGTCGACAGTCGCCAGGTGCGCGAGCTTGCGCCGCATCCTGCTGACGAGTTCCCGCAGGGACGCTGTAGCGCGCACGGCTGCTGCCGCGGGATTGTTCAACTCATGGGTAAGTCCGGCTGACAACCGACCCAGCGAGAGCAGCCGCTCGCGCTGACCGATGATCGCTTGGCTTGAGCGAAAGCCCTGAGTTATCCCTTCGATCAAATGCGTCGCCATCGGAAACCACTCGCGGAACTTTTCGCCCAACTCCGCCGCATCGATCACCCAAAATTCACAGTCTGTCACCGCCCGTACCGAGCCCCAGTACGCCAGGTCTGTCATGCCTTTGACGAACGACTGGGTTGCGCCGGAGTAGACGCCGCGTTGGTTGGTGCGTCCAGTCTCTACTTCGGTGTTCTCGACGCGACGGTGCATGGACAGGGTGCCGGAGAGCAGCACGTAGAAACAGGTCGCCGGGTCACCCTCGGTATAGACCGGCTCACCGGACGCCCAGGTCTGGCAGTACCCGTGTCCACTGAGCCACTTCAGCTGATCATCATCCAGCTTCTCGAATAGGAATAGCGTGCGCAGGTCGGCAGGACCGAGACGCACCGGCTCGGCAGTCTGTTCGCTCATGATCAACTCCTACTGCTCCGCCAAGTAGCGATGAACCAAAGTGACGGCGAGCGCACCTTCGCCGACCGCCGAGGCAACCCGCTTGACCGACTGGGCGCGGACATCGCCGGCCACAAATACACCTGGAATGCTTGACTCCAACAGGTACGGCGTGCGCTCCAAGTCCCATGACGCCGGACGCTTGCCACCAGCTGTCAATTCCGGGCCCGTGACCACGAACCCGCTGGCATCACGAACCAACGAATCCGGAAGCCAGTCGGTCAACGGTGCCGCACCGATGAAGACGAACAGATGCCCGGAGTCGACTACCTGCTGACCCCCGGCATGATCAACAAATGTGACGCATTGCAGGTGGTCATCCCCGGCACAACTCTGCACAGTTGTGTTGAGTCGCACCTCGATGTTCGGAATACCGGCGATCTGTTCGCTCAGGTAGGACGACATGGATTTCTCCAACGAGTCGCCCCGTACCGCCATGGTGACCTTGTCCGCGTACCGGGAGAAGAAGACGGCTGCCTGGCCGGCAGAGTTGGCACCGCCTACGACGATCACATGATCTCCGAGACACGAGTCGGCCTGCGTCGCCGAAGAGCCGTAATAGACCCCGCGTCCGACCAACTCGTCGGCGCCGGCCGCCTGTAATTGCCGATAACTGACGCCGGTCGCCAACACCACGGCGTGAGTTAGGACGGAAGATCCGTCGTCGAACAACACGCGTCGCGCCGGACCTCGAACCTCCAAGCCGACAACGGTCCGTGCAGTCAGCAGTTCGGCGCCGAATCGCTGCGCTTGGCGTCGTGCTCGGTCGGTGAGCTGGTCACCAGACACACCGTCCGGGAAGCCGAGGTAATTCTCGATCCGGGAGCTCTGGCCGGCCTGACCGCCCGCCGCCGCGCGTTCTACGACGACGGTCTTCAGGCCTTCCGACGCGGCATAGACGGCAGCGCCCAGACCAGCAGGACCGCCACCGATGATCACTACGTCGTAGAACTCGCCCTGCGGAGTCGTGGTCAGGCCGACCGCATTGGCTACCTCGAACAGGCTGGGTTGCACCAAAGGCTTGCCCTCCCGAGTGATCACCACCGGCGCTTGGCTCTCCTCGGCACCGGCTGCCGCCAGCAGGTGCACACCCTCCGGGTCGCTGACGTTGTACCAGCGATAGGGCACCATATTGCGGGCCAGGAAATCGCGTATCTCGTACGAAGCTGCCGACCACGGATGACCCAAGATCTTGATCTTGTGTTCGGGCGTCTTGCCCTCGCGCTGCCAAGCCTCCAGCAGTTCGTCGACAACTGGATAGAACTTCTCTTCCGGCGGCTCCCAGGGCTTCAGCAAATAGTGATCAACATCGACAACATTGATCGCCTGGATCGCCGCATTGGTGTCGGCATACGCGGTAACCAATGCGCGCCGCGCCTGCGGCACAAGATCCATAGCCTGCTCGAGGAAGTCAACGCCATTCATTCGAGGCATCCGATAGTCGGCCAAGATCGCGGCAACTTGCTCGCCACGCAACACCACGTCCTTGATGGCCTGCAACGCTTCCTCACCGGAATCGGCGCGCATGATCCGATAGTCCTCGCCGTAGCGGCGGCGCAGATCTCGAGCCACAGCTCGCGACACGCTCGGATCGTCGTCGACAGTCAATAACACGGGACGCGCGATCCGCTGAGGTCGCGCCTCGGAGAGCGACGCTGTCATGTGCCCACCTTGTCGAAGTAGCACCAACGCCAGTGCTCGCCGGGTTCGACTGACGTCACGACTGGATGGCCGCTGACCCGAGCGTGTGTGCTGGCATGACGTGCCGGCGAGGAATCACAGCAACCGACATGGTCACAGGTGAGGCAACGCCGCAGATGCACCCACCGGCCGCCGACGGCCAGGCAATCGGTGCACGCGGCTTGGAACTCGATCGGCAATGGGGTCAGTGGAGTGGCGTCGAGATGGGTGCAAGTACTCATAGCCCGGCTCCTTCCTTCCTTACGCACTCCGAGCCAATCTAGTCTGCGCCTAACAGTCGGCCCGCAGCGCAACAGGCTCATCGGCTTCAGCGGCTCACGGCCGAGCCAAGCGGGATTGCCGGCGGCGCCGGAGTCCGGCCGCGGTCAGCAGGATCACGATCTCGCGCGACGACACGGGACGGGCGCCTTCAGCCACCGCGGTGTCATAACGTTCGGCAATCACGTCGTAGTGGTCGCGCTCGAACCCGCGTCTCGGGATGCCGATCCGCCCAGCGAACTCGTGCAGCTCCTCGTAAGACCGATCACTAATCAGGTGTGACCAGAGATGGCCATGGCCCGGCCAGATCGGCGGATCAATGTAGACAGTCAAGAGGGCGATGCCGCCTGCACGACCGGAAGCCGCGTGGTGGAGTGGTCGATGAGAGTGCGCCAGGTCCGGACTAGGCCAGGATCGACAAATGCCTTGGTTGATTCCAGTGGCCGGGCAGCTGTACTGATGTGGAACGCTCGAATCCCGGCCCGAACCAGCCACGGCACATGCTCAGGAAGTAGCCCACCACCGGCCATGATCACC
>DATCXA010000723.1:0-4354 GCA_036566085.1 Propionibacteriaceae bacterium | reverse complement strand
GAGCGGCCGCTCGGCGACAGTCAGGTAGCCGGTGTGGGGGCAACGAAGTCTGAAACTGGGCGTTAGTAACCGGATGCTGCTCGATCGCAAAAACGCCTTCACATGCTCGGAATGGACCGAGCCCTCATCGGGATAGAACTGCTGCGAGCCCATTCGGAAAGCTCCCCCTGGCAGCTCGACCAGCTCCGAGAGCGTACGGACAAGCCGACGCTAGCTAGCTGCACAAATGATCAGGCGTCCGGGTGGGCTACCACAAAGATCACCCCGGAGGAGTGATGCCCGATCCGGCCCAGAAGAGCACTGTGCAGTCATGAGTCCGGGCGCGGAGCGCCTTACCTATGAGATCCGCGTACGCGGGGAGTTGACCGCTGCGCTCATTGCTGCGCTCAAACCTCTCGGCCTCCGTGTCGAGCGGACTTCCACCGGTCCAGTCCTCATAGGAGCCTTTCGAGACCAGGCTGAGCTTCACGGCGCCCTGCAGGCGATGCAGGATCTTGGGGTTGAGCTGCTGGAAATGCGGCAGACCGCAGGCTGGACGTGAAATAGCCGCGCGCTTAGCATGTAAAACGGCACGTTCGGGGGAATTACGAGCCGACCGATTGTGGGGCGAGCCAGGAACTGCGAGGGCGAAGTTCGGGGCCCGACCATCGAAGCAGCCCCTGGCAGTTCGCGCGATTGGCCTTCTACGGAAGGACGGCTATCTCTCAAGACGGTGTGATCACTCGTCAGAGGCTTCTCCAGCTCGCTGGAAACGCCTCCGAGCCCATCACGCTCATTTCCGCTCCGGCCGGCTATGGCAAGACGACGCTGCTACGGCAATGGTTTCCAGAAATGGGGTCTGCACTGATCGAGCCGGTAGTACGGCTTGATCCTGCAGAGATCGCTGATCAATGGCAGCTGTGGCAGCAGGTCGATGAGGCGCTCAGTCTTTCTGCTGTGACCTTGATCATCGATGATCTGCATCTGCTGGAACGTGATCGTGGCACGGTCTTGCTCCGGGATGCCCTGCGGCGCGCCAACGGCAGTCGTCGACTGATCATCGCTACTCGGAGTGATCCCATTCTGGCGCTGCACGATGCCCGAATGGCTGGCAAGGTGCTGGAGATCCGAGCCGCCGAGCTGGCCTTCGACGAAACTGAAACCGAGCTCTTCCTGGCGGCGAACCACATTGCCGTCAGTGCGGAGCAGGCGCACGCGCTGTGGGTTCATACCGAAGGCTGGCCAGCCGGCCTGAGGCTTTCGACGACGCCGTTGTCCAGCGGAGCCCATTCCAAGGAGGCCTTCGCGACACTGCTGCAAGGCGATAGTGCGGTGGGTAGCTATTTGATGGGCCAGGCTCTTGCCTATACCGCTGATGATCTTCGCGAGTTTCTGCTTCAGACATCTGTCAGCGAGTTTCTCGACGCCGAGCTAGCTAACGAGCTCACCGGCCGCTCCGACAGCGCATTGCTGCTCGAGCGAGCGCACATCCAGCCGGGTTTTCTGCATCGGCTTGCGGACGGGCGTTGGCCCTATCGCTACCACCCGATGTTTCGGGCCTTGCTGCTCGCTGAGCTGATGCGCTCGGCACCTGACGAGGTCCGGCGGCTCTCTGCACTCGCGGCGGCCTGGTTCTCTAGGCATGGCGAGCATGTCCGGGCGGCGTCTCTGGCTGTGCAGGGGCAGTCGTGGGATGTGGTCGCCGACTCTGTGTTAGCTGGTTCCTGTGTGGCATTGGCAACTGGTGACTGGAGCTGGGTCCGAAGCACCCTCGCGCAGTTGCCCGATTACCAACTCGAGGCAAGTCTGAGCGTGCGCTTGGCATCGATCTTGGTCAAGCTGGGTACCGGGGATCGGACGGAGGCGATGCAATCAGCAACGACGATCTTGAACGATCCACCTATTGCCAGGACAAGGCTGGAAGCCGCCGCGCTTCCGTTTGTGGAAGCCTGGCTCCTGGCTGAGCAAGGTGAGATCGGCAAGGCGCTCCAAATCTTGCAGCTCGATCCCACGCCCGAGTCGATACTGGCCTCGAGGGCTGCAGGGACAGGCGTCCGCTCGGCACGGCGTCAGCTGCACGCGGCATGCCTCTTCGCCGCCGGTCCACCGGATGCGGTGCCGGCGGTGCTGAACGAGTCTCGGTCTTCAAGAACAGAGTCGTACACGAACGTGCAACTAGGTGATCTTGAGATCCGGGCTTGGGCAGCAGTTGTTGCTGGTGATCTTCGATCGGCGCAGCACTATCTCAATCGGGTGAACGCAATTACCGAGCGCGAGAGCGTTCGAGGCGCGCGCGATCACATCGAAACGATGCGGTTTGCACAGCAATGGATCGAGATGGAGACTGGCGACCACCTACCGGCGCAATTCGATCATGACACCGACGTTGGTGCTCGATCAACGCTTCCACAATCAATCAGTCAATCGCTCGCAACCATCACCGACGCGCGTCTTCGTTTGATTCGGGACAATGACGCGCGCGGCTGCGCTTTGATGCTGGATGATCTGATCACTGTCAATCCACATATCCAGCAATGGTCGACAATTGGATCTCTATGGGCGATCGCTCGAATCGATGCCCATTTGGGTGCCGGTGAATTCTCCAATGCGCTCGATCTGGCCCTGAATTCATCAATAGGGAATTCATCAATGGTGAATTCATCGGGGAATTCATTGACGGGTTTTAGCGATGGGTCACGCAACCAGTCCTATTTGTGGGCATGGGCCATGCAGCGTGCAGCTCTGGATTCTCGGGCTGGCATGCTTGGCATGGATCCGGAGCTATTGATCAGCAAAGTTCCACTTGAGTCGGCGCTGTTGCCAGGTCGATCGGAGGCATTACGCGTACGGGTCCTGCTCGGGGCGGCCAGCCTGGCATGGCGGACTGAAATGCCTGAGCGGGCATCGCATTATCTCCGGCTCGCCTTGCAGAGCACCGAGGCACACGGATGGCGCCGGCCGTACGTTGAAATCGCCGCAGCTATTACGCCAGTGCTAGAGGCCGAGCGGCGTCGGATTACCTCGCATGGGGAGCAGGTGATCGAGTTGCTGGCGTATCTGCGGCGACAGCCGATTTACGGCGGTCAGTTGCCTGATCCGCTCTCGGTACGCGAGTTGGAGATTTTGCAGTATTTGCCGACCCCACTTGATCAGCGCGAGCTGTGCTCAGCTTTGTTTATCTCGCGAAACACACTGAAGACCCATCTGCGCTCGACGTACCGCAAGCTCGGCGTACAGACGCGGCGCGAAGCAGTGCTGCGCGCGGAGAGCCTGGGAATCCTCTAGGCCGATCCCTCCACCGGCTCGACGGCGGCAGGTTCATCGCGTTGGGCCAGTTTTCCCGCTCGCTCGCCACCGTTCACGCTGGATAGCAGGGGTTCCACCCAGTCATGCTCTGGATCGACATCGACGAACAAGTACTTGACAAACAGGCTGAGCGGAATGGCAAGGAAGGCACCGCTAGCGCCCAAAATAGTGGCCCAGACAATCAAGGACAGGAAACTCAGTGTGGCCGAAAGCCCGACCGTTGCGCCGACCACACGAGGTTGGATGATGGTCTGGATGACGAAGTTCACTACCGAGTAGACAATGACAACGATAATCGCCGTGACGACGTCCTGATCAAGGAGAGCAATGATCGTCGGCGGCACCAACCCGATAATGAAGCCGATGTTCGGGATATAGTTCGTAATAAATGCCAACAAGCCCCAAAGCCAGGCATAACGGATGTCAAGAATCCAGAGTGCTATGACATCACAAACTGCGACAATAGCGCCGAAGATGGTCGCCACGGCCAAGTATTGGCGCGAGCCGTGAGCGAACTGATTGAAGGCCTGCGCGAGCCGCTGGCCGCGCGGCGAGATGCGTTCCAGCTTGCTGGCAAAGTCGCCTGCATCAGCCACCGTGAAGAAGAGCAGGACAATCAAGAAAAAGATGTCGCTTAAGACGCCGGCGAGCCCGCCGATGAGGTTGCCCGCAACACCGACCAACTTGCTTGGGCTGAGCTCGTTGGCCAGGTCCTGCAGCTGCTGCTGGCTTACCCCAACCGACTCCAACACTTGGGCAGCCTGTCGCAAGAAGGCCTGAAACTGTGGGGCATAGTCCTGTAGCAGCGTTGCGAACTGAATGCCTGCTATGACGAGAATTGCGAAAAGGCCGGCGACGATCGCGTAGACGGCGAGCAAGCTCAGGATGACACCCAGCCACGCCGGCAACCGGTGGCGGTCCGCGAAACGTCGCACCGGATGGACCGCGATTGAGAGCACCAACGCCAAGAACACCGGCCCGAGGATTTTGCTGAATTCCCTCAGCCCGAGTGCGGCGCCCAACGCGGCGGCTACGCCAAGGAGGATGATCAGGCCGCGGGGCAAGGCCC
>DATCXA010000722.1:0-13043 GCA_036566085.1 Propionibacteriaceae bacterium | reverse complement strand
GATGTGAAGAGGTCCTCCTGCAGCACGTCGGTCAGACCGGCAACCCCGACACCAAGGAGCCGAACTCCTCCCGTGGCGTCGATTGCAGAGAGCAGTGAGGTAGCAACCGAGCCGATGATGTCTGCTTGATCCGTCGCGCTGAGCAACGTTCGTGATCTTGTCAAAGTGGAGAAGTCATGCAGCCGGACCTTGATCGTAACCGTATGCGCAAAGAGTCCTGCCGCTCTGAGCCTGGTCGCCACCTGGCGGGCGTCGCGAAGCAAGATCGCGTTGAGCTCCTGTCGCGAAACAAGATCAGTTTCAAAGGTGTCTTCGACAGAAATCGATTTCGTCTCCCGATCGGGCTCGACCGGCCGGTCGTCGCGCGCGTACGCCAGATCGATCAGCGCCTGAGCATGCGTCTTTCCGATCACCTGCGCTAGTTCATCGAACGGGCATTGCTGCAGGTCAGCAACCGTATGTAGGCCGATCCGATGCAACTTTTCGCCTGTTACCGGACCGACGCCTGGAATCACGCTGACCTGCATCGGTCGCAAAAGCTCAAGTTCTTGGCCCGCTTCGATGATCGACCAGCCATTGGGCTTGGCCTGCTCGGTGGCCACCTTGGCGACGAATTTCGACGTGGCAACACCGACCGATGCAGTCAAGCCGTCGGTGGCTGTGCGAACGTCCTCCTTCAGTTGCTTGATCAGCAGCTGCAGGCCAGGTCGGCTGAAATCGACTCCAGTGCTAGCTGTGCGGAGATCGACGAAGGCCTCGTCCAGGGACAGCGGCTCCACAAGTGGTGACAGCCGGCGTAGCACATCCATCACCCGACGGCTTGCCGCGTGATAGGCACCGAAACGACCGACGAGGAATGCCGCATGCGGACACCGGCGTCGCGCCTCATGCGTCGGCATGGCCGATCGGACGCCATAAACGCGGGCTTCGTAGGAGGCCGTGGCGACTACGCCGCGCTGACCCAGACCTCCCACTACAACGGGCTTTCCGCGTAGCGACGGCTTATCGCGTTGCTCGACGGATGCGAAGAAGGCGTCGAGATCGAGATGGAGAACCGAGGCCTCGCGTCGCACGGCTCTCATTCTGCTGCGTCTGCGTAACGGAGCACACCGCGCTGGTGTGGTGATTGAGGCGCTCGGTTTTTGGGCAATGCTCGCGCAACCGACGCTCGCAACGCAGTTGTAGCGTTTGTACTTCAGGGGTCGAGATACCGATCAGGAGAGGCTGTCGTGCCGGAGTTGGTGAACGGTGTGCAAAGGCAAAGCGTCGAGATGTGGCCAGGACGGCCGTACCCTCTTGGTGCGACATTCGACGGCACCGGAGTGAACTTCGCAGTTTTCTCCGAGGTTGCGTCGAAAGTCGAGCTATGCCTCATCAGCGAGGATCTTCAGGAGACCCGCATCGAGCTGATTGAGGTCGACGGCAATGTTTGGCACGCATATCTGCCACGCATCGAGCCGGGCCAGCGCTACGGCTACCGCGTTTATGGTCCGTACGAGCCCGCCAACGGTCATCGGTGCAATCCGTCCAAGTTCTTGCTTGATCCGTACGCGAAAGCCATCAATGGCCAGATCGACGGCCATGAGTCCTTGTTCTCCTACCGGTTCTCCGATCCAACCCTGTTCAACGATCTTGACTCGCTGGGCCACACCATGCTGTCGGTGGTCACAACGCCGTACTTTGCCTGGGGCCATGATCGGCCGCCGCAGCATCAGTATCACGAGAGCGTGATCTACGAGATGCACGTCAAGGGTCTGACGATGACTCATCCCGGCATCCCGGACGACATTCGAGGAAGCTATGCGGCCATCGGTCATCCGGCAATCATCGAGCACCTCACCTCGCTTGGGATCACGGCGGTGGAGCTGCTGCCGGTGCATCAATTCGTTAACGACAGCCACCTGGTCCATCGTGGCTTGTCCAACTACTGGGGCTACAACACCATCGGCTTCCTCGCCCCCCACAACGGCTATGTCAGCAGTCTCGATCTTGGTCAGCAAACCACCGAGTTCAAGGCGATGGTCAAGGCATTGCACGAGGCCGACATCGAAGTGATCTTGGACGTGGTGTACAACCACACCGCAGAAGGCAATGAGCGGGGCCCAACGATCGCGTTCCGGGGCATCGACAATGCGGCGTACTACCGGCTGGTCGATGGCGCCAAGCAGCATTACTACGACACCACCGGTACCGGCAATAGCCTGCTCATGCGCAACCCCCACGTACTGCAGCTGATCATGGACTCGCTGCGTTATTGGGTCTTGGAGATGCACGTCGACGGGTTCCGATTTGATCTTGCAGCGACACTGGCCAGGCAGTTTCATGAAGTGGACAAGCTGTCGGCGTTCTTCGACATCATCCAGCAGGACCCCGTGATCTCCCAAGTCAAGCTCATCGCCGAGCCGTGGGATCTAGGCGATGGTGGCTATCAGGTCGGCAACTTTCCGCCGCTGTGGAGCGAATGGAACGGGAAGTACCGCGACACCGTACGCGACTTCTGGCGTGGAGAGCCGGCGTCGCTTGCGGAGTTTGCCTCTCGTATCACCGGATCCAGCGACCTCTATGAACATTCCGACCGACGTCCTACCGCCTCGATCAACTTCGTAGTTGCCCACGACGGCTTCACGCTGCGTGATCTTGTCTCTTACAACTACAAGCACAACGAGGCGAATGGGGAGAACGGCAATGACGGCGAAAGCCATAATCGATCATGGAACTGCGGCGTAGAGGGCGACACCGACGATCCCGCGATCAACGCGCTGCGGTTGCGGCAACAGCGGAACTTCATTACCACGATGATGGTGAGTCAGGGCGTTCCGATGCTGGCGCACGGTGATGAGCTGGGCCGGACCCAGCACGGCAATAACAACGTCTACGCCCAGGACAGCGAGATCTCTTGGGTCGACTGGGATCTCGACGCCGACCAGAAGGACTTGTTGGCCTTTACGTCCGCGGTGATTGGCCTGCGCAAGGCCCATCCGATACTGCGACGGCACCGATTCTTCGCCGGCGATGCCAAGCACGGTGGCGGAAGTGAGCTTGGTGACATCTTGTGGTTCAAGCCCGATGCGTCAGAGATGGACGAGGCGGACTGGAATTCCGGATTCGCCCGCAGCCTGATGGTCTTTCTCAACGGCGACGCTATCCCGGAACTCGATGCCGTTGGCCGGCCGATCACCGATGATCATTTCCTGTTGCTCTTCAACGCCCACACGGAACCCATCAGATTCACTATGCCGGCGGCGGAGTTCGGCCAGAACTGGCTGGTGCGCCTCGATACCGCTACTGGACAGGTCGATCCTTCAAACGTTCGGCCCTGGCGAGCCAGATCAACTCATCGGGTCGAAGCGCACGCCATGATGGTCTTGTCCACGACCGTCGTGCCCGATGCGGAGCGTGAGGCTTCCAAGTCTCGAGCGCTGCGCGCCACCGCATCGGCAGCGAAGGCGCCCATGCGGCCCTAACGGTCGCCAGCTCCGCGCCATCTTGCTCATATCGGCAACCTACGTCCACCTAGGTTGCCGACGCTCTGCACAGGTTGCAACCGATGCAGACCGCAAGAAACCAATGTGAACGTAGTTTTTAGCGCGAGAAAGGTGGCGCCCGGACTGGAGCGGACCTGGGTCGTGAAAGGTGGTCAATTCGGGCTGTCACTGGGACGATTGCTGAGCAAAGGCGGGATGATGAGACCGGTTGCCCGGGTCGCCCGCCCCTGTTGGTCAGCGGCCCACGACAGGCCGCACCGGCGAGACCGAGGAGTAGATCATGACGGTAGAAACCCCCGCACCAAGCCCGGCAAGCCCGTCACCTGTTGAGCGCAAATCAAGCAGGCATCAGGTCGCGATCATCGGTTCCGGCTTCGGCGGCCTCTGGGCTACTGAGGGATTAGCCAAGGCTCCCGTCGACGTCATCATGATCAGCGGGACCTCACATCACCTGTTCCAACCGCTTCTTTACCAGGTCGCAACTGGCGTCTTGTCCGAAGGCGAAGTCGCTCCAGCGACCCGAGAGGTACTCAAGAAACAAAAGAACGCGACCGTCCTGCTCGGTCGAGTCACCGATATCGACATCAACGCCAAGACGGTGACCTCAGTCAGCCCGCTGGGCACCACCGTTACGCCGTACGACAGTTTGATCGTCGCCGCCGGTGCGGGTCAGTCGTACTTCGGCAATGATCAATTTTCCGAGTGGGCTCCAGGGATGAAAAGCATCGATGATGCCTTGGAGCTGCGCGGTCGAATCTTCGGGTGCTTTGAGCTCGCTGAGCTGACTGACGATCCAGCCGAACGTGAGGAATGGCTGACCTTCGTGGTTGTCGGTGCCGGTCCGACTGGGGTCGAGATGGCCGGTCAGATTAGCGAGCTGGCACACCGTACGCTCCCGCGGGAGTTTCGCCGGATTGACACCAGGAAGGCAAAAGTAATTCTCCTCGATGCTGCGCCCGCCGTGCTGCCCATGTTTGGAGACAAGCTCTCCAACGCCGCTCGTAAACAGCTTGAGAGCATGGGCGTCGACGTCGAGCTCAACGCCAAGGTGGTCGGCGTTGACAACAATGGCGTGGACATCGTCGACGCCGATGGACAGGAGCAGCGGATCCGCAGCCGGTGCAAGGTATGGGCAGCCGGGGTCAGTGCATCACCGCTCGGGAAGCAGCTCGCCGAACAAAGTGGCGCAGAGATCGATCGCGCCGGTCGGGTGATGGTGAACCCGGATCTCACCTTGCCCGGACATCCCGAGGTCTTCGTGGTGGGCGACATGATGGCGCTCAACAACTTGCCTGGCGTCGCCCAGGTCGCCATGCAGGGCGGCACGTACGCGGCCCGCCAGATCGTACGCCGGTTGCGCGGCGAGCCGCCCGGAGAACCCTTCAAGTACTTCGACAAGGGCAGCATGGCGACCATCTCCCGCTTCCATGCGGTCGCCAGTATCGGCGACAGAATCCATATGTCCGGGTTCTTCGCCTGGTTGATGTGGCTGGGTGTGCATGTCATGTACCTCGTTGGCTTCAAAAACCGGCTCACCACAATGCTCCACTGGGCCGTCAGCTTCATCTTCCGAGGGCGCTCGCAGCGGACGACGACCCGGCAGCAGATCGTCGCCCGAACGTTGATGGCTCGACTGGAGGCGGCGAAGCAGGGCGAAGAGGAAGCCGCGACGATTGAACCGTCCGCAACCGCGGCCTCGAGCGCTGAGGCCGCCGATGGCGGCACGAGTCAGCCTGAGACGGTTGGAACCGACGGTGTCGACCAGCTCAAGGCCGCATACGGAGAAAAAGCTGCCGAAACCGGTGAGCCGGCATCGGCGAAGCAGGCGCCGGAGAGCTGATACTGCAGCCAACCTAGAGGTCGAAGCTAGGGTGCGTCGGGAGAGTTACCGGTAGTGCAAAACACCAGTCCGGTCGGGTCACGAAGAAGGATCCAGCCGCGGCCCGGTTCAACTTGCGCCGCTCCGAGCTGAAGCAGGCGTTGAGCGTCGGCTTCGATGTCGTCAGTGCCAAGGTCAATGTGAGCGCGAACTGCCGTACCTTGATCGTCCTCGCCCAGCCGCTGGAACAGTAACTGCACGCTGGACCCTGACGGCGGGTACAGCTTGCCAGCGAATTCGTCGCTGTCACTCGCCGCCCAGCGCCAACTCAAGGCAGTCCGCCAGAAAGCCACCTCCTGGTCGTGCAAACCGGCGGGTGAGTCGATGCAGATCTGCACGAGCCGGCTTCGGTGCCCATCCCAGCTCAGTGCCGACGGACGAACGCGGTTGCGACGGCGTACCAGACAGAACGGCAGGCCACCGGGGGAGATCATCGGCCACCATTGTTGAGGCTCACCGGCCAAACTCGCACCCAACGCGACCAGGCGTTCCACCTCGGCCTCATCGGGTACCTCGAGGTCGAAATGAATCCGCGGTCCATGATCGCCGATCTGCTGGTGTACGTATGCATCACCATCTGGCGGCTCGAAGTTCCGAAATTCTGAATGCCCGGGCCACGGATCGGCTAGTGGCCAACCCAGCGCCGCCGACCAAAAGTTTGCTGACGCTTGCGAGACATCGGACCTGACGTCGAGAAAGACGTGCAGCCACTGCGGATGCTGCATCATGACGTCACTGCGCAATGCCGCCTTCGGCTAGCTCGGCGACTGCTCGCTCAAAGGCCAAAACTCCCTGAACGAGCGCGCGCAAGTCTTCGATCGCGAGTCTGCGAAGGACCGGACTCGGCATGGTTCCAGATGAGCTGAGCAGACTCCGGATCGTCGCGCTGCCCTCAGGCGTGACACTGAGCGGACGAACCCGTCGATCGGTTGGATCTTCACCACGGGTCACCATGCCGTGTTCCACGAGTCGATCAACGAGGCCCGACATAGTCGCCACAGACACTTTGAGTTGCGCTGCCAGTTCGTGACCGGTCGCTCTCTCTGGATCGATCGCAATCATGGTCAAGACCTTGAGCTGCTGCATCGTCAGTGGGGTAGAAATGAGCGGCTCCGCCATGGAGGACAGTGCGCGCCGTTCAAAACTGGCCTGAGCGCGCTCCAGACAGCTGATCAGCTCTTCTTGTTCGCTGTTCACTGCCGCGTCATCGCGAGCGGTCCCGGTCATTGGTCGCCTGTCGTCTTCGTTATCGGCGTCTTTGTTGAAAAGGATCGTAACGGCTTGATTATCGAGATCGCACTAACTGTAAGCTCCATGCGAATGATCGTGTCAAAAACCTGCGCACAGTACGCGTGGCGTTTCGTCTGGACCATACGTGGAAGGGAGCCTGCTTCATGACCTCCCTAACGCGGCTTAGCCTGGCTAACCGGATGATCGTTGGGCTGGCGACATTGGCCATCATCGTGTTCGGCGTACTGGCGACTCTCAACCTCAAACAAGAGCTGCTGCCATCCATCCAAGTGCCGACCGCGATTGTGACGGCAAACTATCCAGGCGTCTCACCGCAGATTATCGCCGACGATGTATCGACCCCACTAGAACGCGCCCTCACCGGCGTATCGGGCGTCACCAAGGTCCAATCGACCTCCTCGAATGGGATCGCCACGATCACCGTGGAATGGCAGTACGGCCTCGATCCCGACAAGCTCGTGGCAGACATCCGGAACGCCGTCGACGGGCTGAAATCGACGCTTCCGGATCAGGTCGAGACAGAGGTCATTACCGGCAGAACCGACGACATTCCGGTGCTGTTGCTCGCCGTCGCGTCTGATGCCTCTTTAGACGAAGCCGGCCGTCAGGTTGAGAACGTCGCAATACCAGACCTGTCCGGCATCGATGGCGTGCGAAGCGTCACCGCGGCGGGAGAGGACACCACCCAGCTGGTCGTCACGCTGCGACCCAAAGACCTTCGTAAGCACGACGTCAGTACGCAGGCGGTGACTCAGACTGTGCAGGGGCAGGCGACTATCACGCCCGCCGGCAGCAGCTTCGACAAGAACCTCGAACTCGCAGTCGAGGTCGGCACTGCGACCAGCACTGTCAAGCAGTTTCGAGCCCTGCAAGTGCCGACGCCGAAGGATCCTGTTCCGCTCTCTGCGGTCGCTGACGTGAAGGTGGAGTCGATCGAGTCCACCTCCATCGCTCGGGCCGACGGCAGGCCGGCTCTTAGCCTTGCCGTTCTCAAGGACACCGACGCCGATGCCGTGGCGATCTCCCACCAGGTCCGCGACAAGATTCCCAGCCTCGAGCAGAAGTTGGGCAACAACACCACAATCACCACCATCTTCGACCAGGCGCCATTGATCGAACAGTCGATCCATGACCTTGCGGTCGAGGGATTGCTCGGTCTGGCCTTCGCGGTATTGGTGATCTTGCTCTTCTTGTTCTCGATTCGGGCGACCTTGATCACCGCGATCTCGATTCCGCTGTCGCTGCTGATCGCCATGATCGGTTTGCAGGTCAGCGAATACTCGCTCAATATCTTCACCCTGGCGGCGCTCACGGTCGCGGTCGGACGCGTCGTTGACGACTCGATCGTCGTCGTGGAAAACATCAAGCGACGCGATCTCGGGCATCGGACACTGACCCCGAGCGATGTCTTGGCCTCGGTCAAGGAAGTGGCCGGAGCGGTCACGGCATCAACGCTCACCACGGTTACGGTGTTCGCTCCGGTGGCCATCGTGTCCGGTGTGGTCGGCGAGCTTTTCCGGCCATTTGCGATCACTGTCGCGGTGGCGCTGGGCGCCTCGCTACTGGTGTCGATGACGATTGTGCCGGTGCTGGCGTACTGGTTCCTGCGTGGTGGGGCCGGTCGCAGCCAGGAGCCCGCGACCAAGCGGGCCGGCGAGGAGGTCGCTGCTGCGGCGACAGCCGAGACCCATACTGCTGAAGAGACGAAGGTCACCCGGCTGCAGGGGGGTTACCTCCCAGTTCTCCACTTCGGGCTGCGGCACCCATTCATTACCCTCGGTCTCGCCATGGTGGTCTTCGCGGCGACGCTAGGCTCGGCCACCCTTCTGAAGACTGACTTCATCGGTTCGGTTACCGACCAGACGACGCTGGCAATCCACCAGAAGCTGCCACCTGGCACCAGGCTGTCGACCACGAGCACCGCCGCAAAGCAGGTTGAGAAGCTGTTGCAGGGTGATCCGGAGGTGAAGAACTATTTGGTGACAATCGGCGGCAGCCTGGTGCCAGGCGCCACCCCGAGCACCAACACTGCAGAGTTCACGGTCTTGCTTGCCGAGGGAGCGAGGGCTGAGACCGTACGCCCACAGCTTCAGGAGCAGATGGCCGAGCTTGCCCAATCTGCTGGGGATATCACTGTGACGTCGACCAACAATGAGTCCACGACCAATGACTTGACGGTCACGGTTTCAAGCGAGAACACCACGAGCCTGGAGACCGGTGCCAAGCGAGTCCAGCAGGAGCTGGCGGGCATACCGGGTCTGACGAACGTTCAGACCAACCTGGAGGAGCAGCGCAAGGTGCTCAAGGTGAATCTGGACGGTAAAAAGGCTGCGTCGCTGGGCTTCACCCAAGGCGACGTAGGTCAGGCGATCTCGAGCGCTTTACGCGGCACCCGAGTCGGCTCCGTTACGCTCGCCGGCGAGCAGCGGGACATCTTCGTTCGGGGTGAGGCCACGGATGAACCGACTCCATCCGATATCGGCAATCTCGAGCTGCCAGTCAGCCAGCTGCAGCAACAGAAGGCACAGAAGAAGGCTTCCGACAAGCTGGCCGACAAGCAGAAAGCCTTCGCCGACGAACAGCAGCGCATTGCAGACGACGCCACCGCCGACCAGAAAGACGAACTGCGCAAGCAGCGATCGAAGCTTGAGCAAAGTCGCTCCGACACCCAAGATCAGCTGCGCCAGACAAGGCGACAACTGGCCAACACTCGACAGCAGCTGGTCAAACTCAAAGCCAATCCACCGAAGCCGCCGCGGCCCAACCCAGCAATTCCGCCGGTTCCGGTGACGAGCGACCAGCTGGCCCAGCAATTGCGCACCCAGCAGTGGTCTCAACAGGTTGCTCAATTGAGCGCCGCAGTGACCCAGACGGCGAAGGCGATCGATCAGACTGAGGCCAGCATCGACCAGATCGACGAAAGCATCACCCAAGTCAACAAGCAGCTGGACGCCGCAGATAAGCAGGCCCGGCAGGCCGCGGAGCAGCGGGACAAGCAGCAGAAGCTGCAGGACGAGCAGGAAGCGCTAGCCGACGTACGCGCCAAGCCAGTCAAGGTCAAAAACGTAGCGAAGGTTCAACAGGTCTTGGCTCCGACGACAGTCACCCAAATCGAGGGCACTCCGTCGGTCACGATCACGGCTACTCCGGAGGCCAGCGACTTGGGTGCCCTGAGTACCACGATCCAGTCGAGATTGGATGCGATCACCGATCTTCCACCCGGAGTCACCGCGACACTAGGAGGAGCCGCACAAGATCAGCGGGACGCTTTCAAGCAGCTGGGCTTGGCCATGCTGGTCGCCATCGCACTCGTTTTCATGATCATGGTCGGTACCTTCCGCAGTCTGGTGCAGCCGCTGATCTTGATGGTCTCCATACCCTTCGCAGCTACCGGTGCCGTTGCCGGCCTGTTGATCACTGACACCCCGCTCGGAGTGCCGGCCATGGTGGGGCTGCTGATGCTCATCGGGATTGTCGTCACCAATGCCATCGTGTTGATCGACCTGATCAATCAATACCGTCGGCGCGGCGAGGATCTCCGCTCTGCGATCATCGACGGCGCTCGACTGCGACTGCGGCCGATCATCATGACGGCTTGCGCGACGATCTTTGCACTGATTCCCATGGCTCTCGGGTTCACCGGGGGTGGCGCCTTCATCTCAGGGCCGTTGGCGATCGTCGTCATTGGCGGTCTGGTCTCCTCGACGGTGCTCACTTTGCTCCTGGTGCCAGTGCTCTATTCGCTCGTCGAGCGACGTAGCGAGCGGCGTCGGCTCCGCGAGGCGGCGGATGTGTCCTGAGCACTTCGCCAAGGGCGTCCTGAGCTTGTCGAAGGGCTCAACGCGCATGATCAGCGACCGCAGCTATAGGAGCTCGCCGAATATCCCATGAGAGGTCTGCGGGGGTTAAGGTAAGCCCACCCTTCGGTAGGGACCAAAGCTTGGAGGCTGTATGGAATCGATCAACTGGTCAACCGAATGGCTGACTAGTCTGCTGTGGGTCGGAAAGGTTTTCCTCTTCGTCGTCGTCGGCTTCACGTTGATGGCCTGGTTTCTGGTACGGCGCACCCGGTGGGGTCGACAATTCTGGCGGCTGTCGGGGATGTACTTCATCCCACGCATGCGCACGTGGCTCGCCTGGCGACCGATCTTGACCGTTGCATTATTGCTGCTGTTTACGGTGATCTCCGTCCGGCTCAACGTCCTCCTTTCCTACCAAGGCAACGACATGTTGACCGCGATGCAGCAGCTCAACGCACCCGCATTCTGGAAGTCCATCGGTATCTTCGGGATCCTGGCAACGATCTACGTGGTACTCGTCCTGATCAGCTTCTACATAGGCCAGGCGCAGATCATTCACTGGCGGCTGTGGCTGAACCAACGGATGGTCGGTGACTGGCTGAGTGGTACGGCTTATCACCGGATGAAGTTTGTCAGCTCACCAGTCGACAACCCTGATCAGCGCATCCAGCAAGACATCACGTCGTACACGTCCGATTCGCAGGATTTGGCTTTGGGAGCTGTGGCGTCTTCTGTCTCGCTGGTCTCCTTCACCATCATCCTTTGGCAGTTGTCAGGTCCGGTCACCGTCTTTGGACAACAGATTCCGCGAGCGATGGTCTTCCTTGCGTACATCTATGTGATCATCGCGACCGTTTTTGCTTTCCGGATCGGGAGGCCGCTCATTCGGCTGAACTTTCTCAATGAGCTGCTGACAGCCTCGTACCGCTACGCTCTGGTGCGCGTCCGCGACAATTCCGAGAACATCGCGTTCTATCGAGGCGAGCAGGTCGAGAACACCGGCCTCATGGCCCGCTTTGCAGCAGTGATCGCCAACACCTGGGCGATCGTGTTCCGGAGCCTGAAGTTCCAGGGATTCAACCTCGTGATCAGTCAAATCGCTGTGGTCTTCCCGTATGTGATCCAGGCTCCGCGATTTTTCAGCCAGCAGATCACGCTTGGCGATGTCAACCAAACCGCCACCGCATTCGGACAGGTTGAGGGCGCCTTGTCCTTCTTCCGGCTCGCCTACGACGACTTCGCCAGCTATCGGGCATCGCTGAATCGGCTCACCCAGCTACTGGATGCCAATGAAGAGGCGCGTGCCTTGCCTACGCCGGTCACCGAGGAGCGAACATCGGGACTTGGAGTACGCGACCTCGACGTACGGCTTCCGGATGGCCGGCCGCTACTGATGAATCTCGATCTTGACCTCGCGAGCGGAGAATCGCTGCTCGTGAAGGGACCGTCTGGCAGTGGCAAGACCACCCTGCTACGTAGCCTGGCCGGCTTGTGGCCGTACGTGAGCGGAACGATCGCACGACCTCTGGATGGTCAGGTGATGTTCTGTGGTCAGCAGCCGTACCTACCGCTTGGCACCTTGCGAGCCGCGTTGGCCTATCCGTCTGCAGCTGAGACTCTCAGTGACGATCAGGCGATGGAGACGCTGCGGGCGGTCCACCTGGGATACCTGGCTGAACGGTTGGACGTGGAGACCGACTGGTCTAAGACGTTGTCACCGGGTGAGCAGCAGCGCCTAGCGTTTGGCCGCATCTTCATCGAGCGACCAGCGCTGGTCTTTCTCGACGAAACGACCTCTGCACTCGACGAGGGCATGGAGCATTCGATCTATGAGTTGTTACGCGATCGGCTGCCCGACTGCACTCTCGTAAGTGTGGGCCATCGGAGCAGTCTGGAAAGGCTGCATAGCAACGAGCTCACCCTGCTTGGAGAAGGGCAGTGGGAGCGGAGAACTCTCGTCGTATAGCCATCGCTTCTGGAGGCAAGGCGCCGGGGCCGGTCTCCTCAAGCGGCGTAACGGGCCACATACGCACCGGCAGGGTCGTAACGTTCTGCTTGCCGCTGCGGACTAAACCTGCGGTACGGGCGGGTGTCATTGCCAGTGCCCGCCACCCATTGCCAGTTGCCGGCGTTGTTGGGCAGGTCGCCATCAAGCAGCCACCGGCCGAACTCCGCATAACCCAGCCGCCAATCGATTCGGAGCTGCTTGCTGAGATGGGACGCCGTGACTAGGCGGGCCCGGTTGTGCATCCAGCCTTCGGCGCGCAATTGGCGCATGCCGGCGTCCACAATCGGCAGACCACTACGGCCCTCCGCCCATGCGGCGAACGCATCGGGCGCATCGCGCCACGGCTCGGTCACTCCCGATCGGTAGGCCCGCGTCGCCAGATCCGGAAACGCGTTGGCCACCTGGTAATAAAAGTCGCGCCAGCACAACTGCCTCAAGTACGGCTCGGACTCTCCTCGACTCCGGGCGCTGTTGGCGAGGGTCAACGGCGAGAGACAGCCAAACCGCAAGTACGGGCTGAGGCGGGACGTGGATTCGGCAGCCAGGTCGTTGTGTGTCTCCCCGTACTCAACAACGTGATCAAGCCATTCGTGCAGCCGCTGCTCCGCCACCGTCTCGCC
>DATCXA010000718.1:0-5487 GCA_036566085.1 Propionibacteriaceae bacterium | reverse complement strand
GCTATGACAGCCGGCCGCAGCTCGATGAGGCGGGGTGGAAGCGACTGCTGTCAAACCTTGATCGGGTGGCCACGCTGGCCGCCGACAGAGGTGTTCGAGCGGTGCTGCACCCTCATGTCGGGACCATGATCGAGACGGGGGACGAGGTGCAGCACGTGCTGTACGGCTCGGCGATCTCCTTGTGCCTGGATACCGGTCATCTACTCATCGGTGGGACCGATCCTGCCGAGCTGGCACGACAAGCTCCAGAGCGGATCGCACATTTGCACTTGAAAGACGTCGACTCGGCGATTGCGGCGAAGGTGCATTCCGGGCAACTTAGCTACAGCGAGGCCGTGAGAAATGGAATGTACCGGCCGCTCGGGCACGGTGATGTGGACGTCCCCGCCATCGTCGGACACGTGCGGGCACATGGCTACAACGGCTGGTACACCCTGGAACAGGACACGATTCTCACCGCAGAACCCAAAAACGAAGGGCCTGTCGCGGACGTACGGATCAGTGCCGAATATCTGCGGACGGTACTCGCTCAACCCGCACACGCGCTGTGATAGATACCCTAATGAAGATCATCTCTGCGAGAGCGAACCCACTGATTACTGCGCCACGGTAGGTTATGAGACCCGCTCTCCTTGGAGCACGTCTGCGAGCATGTGCGCGAAAACCGCCGTGGTAGTGGTGTGATTGCCGATGAAGTCCGGCGGTCGGCCTATCGAGTCGCGGCTAGCTCGTAGGTAGTCATCACTTTCCGGCCGGGGCTTGATGTGCAAGAACATCGGCACCTCGTACCTCAGACAGATGAAGGCGACAAGCAGTCGGGCGATGCGGCCGTTGCCATTGGCGAATGGATGGACTCGTAGGAATTCACCATGAGCAAGCGCGGTAAAGCTGATCACCTGGAGAATTTGATCAGCCGCGCTCGGTGGCTTTCCGATCGGGAGCCGGGCATCAAGATCAGCGAAGACCGCGTTGAGCCCGGCAAGCACCGCTGACATCTCGTCGCCGACTCTGCGCGCCCAGACGCCCATCTTCTCGAAATTGCCGTCCTTGAGTGGGGCACCGAGGCCGACCTCGTAGTCAATCAACTCCTTGACCGCTGGATCACCACGGAAATGCCCGACATAGCCAGCAATCGGCACCGTGCATCCGGCGTACAGCCGCGTATGCCAACGGCACAGTTCCTCAGGGGCCAGTGGGATCCGCTCAGCGGCGGCGGCACGCAACTCGGTGATCAGTTGAGCCGCGTTGCTCTGGATGAGCGAGAGATTTCCCGGGTCGTCCTCTTGCCATGAGGGAACCGTCATGCGAGCTCGGCGCGCGCCGATCTGTAGATCGCTGTCACATCCCGACCCACCGGCGGACGCGCAACCGCCACGCTGTCCACCGCTGGAGTGCGCTGGGCGGCACGAGCCTGAACCGGATCAAACAAACCCTCACCAGCAACATAGCTTTCAAGTCCACGTGCTTGAATGCGTTCGTATTGCTCCTGCGTTAACTCGGCCAATCGGTCGGCGGCAGACCGTAGATCGTCACTCAACATCGCCCCGCGAGCGACAACCTCGTGCTCGATCGCTTGCTCGATCAGCTCGTTTTGGCTTATGCCCAACCGGGAGGCAACCTCGGCAGTTAGAGTACGCAGCTTCTCATTGCGCCAACGCAGTGGGAACACAGCTCGGGAAGCCATATGTCCAGCATGATCCGATTCGTTGTGATGTCAAGACGGATGCATGACATCCATCATCTGATTGGTCAGCGCGGCAGTCCAGCCAAGAGCTGGCGAGCCATCACAATCCGTTGGATCTGGTTGGTCCCCTCATAGATCTGTGTGATCTTCGCGTCGCGCATCATGCGCTCAACAGGGAAGTCCTTGGTGTAGCCGTACCCGCCGAGCAGCTGGACGGCATCGGTAGTGATTTCCATCGCCACGTCCGAGGCGAAGCACTTCGCGGCAGCACCGAAATACGGCAGATCGGCATCTCCTCGTTCGGACTTGGCGGCTGCCGCGTAGGTGAGCTGACGCGCAGCCTCGAGCTTCATCCCCATGTCGGCGAGCATGAACTGCAAGCCCTGAAACTCCGCAAGCGCCTTGCCGAACTGCTTGCGCTCCTTGACATAGCCGAGCGCGTAGTCCAGGGCACCCTGAGCGATGCCGACGGCTTGGGCAGCGATGGTGATTCGGGTGTGGTCGAGGGTTCGCATCGCGGTCTCGAAACCGGTCCCCTCGGCGCCGATCATCCGCGATTCCGGGATGCGTACGTTGTCGAAGTACACCTCGCATGTTGGCGAGCCCTTGATGCCGAGCTTCTTCTCCGGCGCACCGAACGACACACCCGAGTCGGATCTCTCAACCAGAAAGGCGCTGATTCCCCTGGAGCCCGCATCGGGATCGGTCACCACGAACACCGTGTAGAAGTCAGAAATCCCAGCGTTCGTGATCCATCGCTTGACGCCATTCACAACGAATTGGTCGCCGTCGCGTGCGGCGCGGGTGCGCATGCGTACCGCGTCTGAGCCAGCCTCCGGCTCCGACAAGCAATAGGATGCCATCGCCTCGCCGCGCGCGATGGGTGGCAGATACGTCTGTTTGATCTGCTCCGATCCTGCGAGCAGCCACGGCAGTGTGGCCAGCTTGTTGACTGCAGGAACCAGGGACGTGGCGGCACAGACCCGAGCAATCTCCTCAATCACGATCACGGTCGCGAGTGCATCGGCGCCGACACCTGAGTAGGCCTCGGGGATATGCGGAGCATGGAAGTCCGCCGATACGAGCGCTTCGAACGACGCCTTCGGAAACTGGGCCAACTCGTCGGCCTCGGCGGCGTTGGGAGCGACCTTTTCCTCGCACAACTCACGCACGGCGGCGCGGAAGGCCTCATGCTCCTCGCTGGGCCGGTACATGTCGCCGAAGTCACTCATGGACCGAGCCTATTCGGATGCGCTCCTCAGACCGTCTGCTCCAACGGATCCCAGTCCTCCGGCAAAAGCAGTGGCTTGTCTACTGAACTCTCCACCTCGACGAAGGCGCGGGACTCCACCGACTCCGCGATCGCGATCATCGTGTCAAGGACGTGGAATCCCAGCGCTCCCTGGGCGCGATGCGGCCTGCCCTCCCGAATGGCGCGAGCCATATCTAGGACTCCAGTACCGCGCGAGGCCGATGCTGTCGTAGTGGCGACCGCCTCCCAGTCCTCACCGCCACGCTTTCTAATGTTGATCTTGCCGTCGAAATAGTTTGGATCAGGAAACAGCATCGTTGCCTCGGTGCCATTGACCTCCAGCAGCATGCGGGGCAGCGCCGAGTCGAAGGAGAACATGGCCTGGGCGGATTGACCGGACTCGTACTGGACCAGCGCACTGACATGGCTGGGCACGGTGACATCGAATTCCTCCCCCGCCTTCGGTCCGGAGCCGATCACTCGCCGCTCCCGGGCCTTCGATCCAAGCGCTGCGACCGAGGACATTGGCCCGAAGACCTGTACGAGCGCAGTGAGGTAGTAAGGCCCAAGGTCAAAGAGCGGGCCAGCACCCGCGGCGTACAGAAACGCCGGATTTGGATGCCATAGCTCCGGTCCCGGCAACTGCAGCAGTGCCAGAGCTGTCAGCGGCGTCCCGATCATGCCCTGCTCTGCAAGCCGGCAGGCCGTCTGGAGCCCAGGACCCAAGAACGTGTCGGGCGCACAGCCAACCAGCAGCCCAGCCTCCTCGGCGTCGCTGAGCAGGCTTCGGCCGCTCACCCGATCAAGGGCCAAAGGCTTCTCGTTCCAAACGTGCTTGCCAGCCGCGATCGCCTGAGTCGCGACATCAGCGTGGGCCGCCGGGATAGTGAGGTTCACAATGATCTCGATATCAGGGTGGTCGAGAACGGTAGCCACGTCTCCTGCGGCGGGAACCTCGTACTTGGCCGCCTTTTCCTTGGCCGCATCGGTGACGATGTCGCCGATGGCGAGTACCTCAGTATCCGCGAAGTTGCTTAGATTCTCCAGGTACGTGTCGCTGATAGTGCCGGCGCCAATCACCCCGACACCAACCGGACTACTCATGATCAACCCTGCTCAGCGAGCAGGAACTCCCGACTCGCCCGTACAGCCTCGAGCAGATCACTCTCGGAGTCATCCAACTCCACCACGCGTAACGCCTCTGGAGCCGCTTCGATGATGTCCCGCACTGGAAGCACCCCAGATCCGACCGCTACCTGCTTGCTGGTATCAAGACTTCCGTCGCCATCCTTCAGGTGCAGCGCAACCACGCGATCACCCAGGCGTTTGAGCAAGGCCGGCACATCAGCACCCCCGGCATACGCCCAGTAGGTATCCACCTCCAAAACCACCTCCGGCGCCAGCCGATCCGCAAATACTTCAAGGGCATGAACGCCGCTGATCTTGGATTCCAGCTCGAAATGATGGTTGTGGTAGCCGACCGTGAGACCGTGCCGGGCCGCGGTCCTCGCTGCTTCGTTGAGCTCGGTTGCGATCTGAGTGATGTCGGCCTCGGCTTGCCAACGTGCGGGATCGACGTACGGCTCGATGATCGTCTGGATGCCGAGTTCGACAGCCAGCTCACAGATCTCATCCTGATTACCGCTAAGCAATCCAACATGTGTCGTTGGCGCAGCCAAGCCATTCTTGCGAAGTCCGCTGCGTAGCTGATCGGCGAATGCAGGAAGCTGGAACGGCTCGACCTGGGTGAACCCGAAGCCAGCGAGCTTTTGCAAGGTCCCGTCGAAATCCTGCTCCAGGGGCTTGCGCAGGGTGTACAGCTGGACAGACAGCTCGGACATGACAACCTCCCTCTGATTGTGACTTGTGATCACATTACGTTGGCTCGCCGAGCAGTTGTCGGGCGAGCAAGGTACCGCCGGCGGTGGCAATCGGGAAGACCACTACCCCGACGAATGGAATGGCAAGCAGTAAGAACGTGGGCACCGCGAACCCAAGGACTCGAAGGCGGCGCGTTCGCATCGCGGCACGGCGATCTGCGAGCCGCAGCAAGCCGCGTCGCTCGAACGCGGAGCCGACGAGCTCGATTCCCAGCATCCAGCCGCCGAAGATTGCTGAGATCACAGGTGTCACGGTCTGTCCAATGACGGGTAGAAATCCCGTCGCAAAGAGCAAGAGCGCTCCAAGTATTGAGACCGCGATGAGCCCGAGGGCTTGGCGCAGCGCCCGAAAGATGCCGCGCGCCACCTTCTCGTCAAACTCAGGCACCTCACCGAATTCTCCCTCGACTGATTCAGACAACTTGTCGTACAACGGCGATCCAAGGGCGAGAGTCAGTGTGGTGAAAGAGATCACCATCACGAGCACGGCACCGGCGAGCAAGGCGCCACCGACGAGTACCCGGATTGTGGTCGCCACGCCCCGGGCCCAACCGTCCGCGAACGGCGTGAGCCAGTCGACGACCGGATCGAGCTGGCTAATCAGCGCGATGATCAGCCCAGTGAAGATCACCGAAGTGATAGCCGGTGGGATCGCCCCGAGCAGGAAGAGT
>DATCXA010000716.1:0-2535 GCA_036566085.1 Propionibacteriaceae bacterium | reverse complement strand
CATGTGACGCATCGCGAGCTGCTGGATCCGTGGGCTATAGCGCACGGCCAACTCCCGGACCGCGGCCTGATCCCCGGCCTGCAGTCCAGCCACGAGACGTCGATCCTGGGTTCTGTCCATGGGGTTCGTTCCTCTGCCTTAGAGAACACCGACCGTTTTGGTCTTATTCCCTGAATTGCCCACACCCAGCGATGAGGGACCACCAGCGATGAGGGACTGAGGGACCACCAGCGATGAGGGACTGGCCAAGGCCAGGCCCAGGCCTGGCTCGGGCCTGGCCCGGGCGTGACCCAGGCCTGACCCCGGCACGGGCGTGACCCAGGCCTGACCCCGGCATGGCCCAGGCCTGACCCCGGCATGACCCCGGCATGACCCAGGACCCTGCACCTGACCCGGACCTGACCCTGCCTGACCAGGGCCTGAACCCTCAGGGCCAAATCGCTGTGCAGCTGGGGGTTATGGCGAGAGTCGAAAAGGGTGCTAAATACTGGGCCACTGCATGGTCCTGGTGGCCATCCTCGTCGTCGTCACACTGATCGTTATCAACGCCGTATACGTTGCGGCTGAGTTTGCGGCGGTCAGCGTCCGGCGAAGCCGGATTCAACAGCTCGCCAACGACGGAAATCCGCTGGCCGCCTGGCTGCTGCCCGTCCTCGAGCACCCGGAGTCACTCGACCGCTACATCGGCGCGAGCCAGATCGGCATCACGCTGTCGAGCCTGGTGCTTGGCGCCTACGCCCAGCAGACCTTCGCGGTGTGGCTGACGCCGTACTTCGCGGAGCTCGGCGGACTTCAGCAGGTCGCCGCACAGACGACATCGACAGCGGCCGTGCTCCTCACGTTGACGACCGCGCAGGTCGTCTTCGCCGAGCTCGTGCCGAAGCTGGTCGCGCTGCAGTACCCGACGCAGTCATCGCTCTACACCTTCATCCCGATGCTGGCGTCGTTGTGGATCTACCGCCCGTTCATCAAGTTCCTCAACGGATCAGCGCTGCTGCTCCTCCGTGTGTTGGGCACACCGTATCAGGCGCATCGCCACATCCACTCACCCGACGAGATCGAGCTCCTCATCGCGGAGAGCCGCGACGGCGGACTCCTCGAGCCCGATGAACATCTTCGTCTGCAGCGCGCGCTGCGGTTGAATCTCCGACAGGCCAAACAGCTCATGGTGCCGCGGCGCAAGATCGCGGCGCTCGATATCAAGACGCCGCTGCACGAGGTGATCGGGATCATGGCGCAAAGCCCGTTCTCACGGCTGCCCGTCTATCGCGATTCACTCGACAACATCGTCGGCATTCTGCACACGAAGGAGTTGGTTCGGTGGTTTGTCGGCGACGGTTCCAGGGCGACGCTCGCCGACTTGATTCGAACCGTGCCGAGCGTGCACGAAAGCGTGACCGCCGATCGCGTGTTGCGCGAGCTGCGCGAGCGCCGATCCCATCAATCGCTCGTGGTAGACGAGGCCGGGGGCACATCGGGTCTGCTGACGCTCGAGGACGTGCTGTCGGAGCTACTCGGCCACGTCGGCGATGAATTCAAAGCCGCACGCCTCACAACCGAGTCGCTGCCGGACGGTCGCGTGCGAATGCCGGGCGGAATGACCATTCAGGACGCGTCGACGGCGTTGGCAACCAAGTGGGACACCGATGCCGCAACGGTCGGCGGAATGGTGATCGAAGCGCTCGGACACATCCCCGTGCCGGGCGAGCGCATCTCGGTGGGTGAATACGACTTCGAGATCGAGCGCCTGGCCGATCGCGCCGTCGAGTCGGTCATTGCTATCAAGCTTCCGACGCCGCGTGACGAGGACGACGAGTCATGAGCGAGGTGCTCATCCCCATCTCGATCATCCTGGGCCTGGTCATCCTCAACGGGCTCTTCGTCGCCGCGGAGTTCGCGATCGTCGGTGCGCCCAGGGCGAGCATCGAGCACCAGGCGTCTCAGGGCAGCCTGCTGGCGCGCAGCGCCCTGCGCATTCTCGAAGATCCGAAGCTGCAGGATCGCTACATCGCGACGACGCAGATCGGCATCTCGGTCGCGAGTCTGGGGCTCGGCATGTATGGTGAGCACTGGCTGGCCGACCACATCGCTCAGTGGCTCGGGCCTCTCGAGGCCACAGGCTGGATTGCGGCTCACACTGTTGCGAGCGTCATTGCTGTCGCCATCCTCACCTATCTGCACATCGTCTACGGGGAGATGCTGCCGAAGGCGTTGGCGCTGCAGCGGTCACAGAAGACCATCCTTTACATCTCGCCTGTTATTCGCGCGCTCGAGCGGGCGCTGCTGCCGCTTGTCGTGTCGCTGAATGCGTTCGGCACGGGTTTGCTGAAGCTGGTCGGCATCAAGCGGCAACGCGTCGAGCGCGAGCGATATCACACCGCGGAGGAACTGCAGTTCATCGTCCAGGAGAGCGAAGAGGGCGGATTGCTTCGCGGCGAGTCAGGCCAGCTGCTGCGCGACCTCTTCGAGTTCGGCGATCGTACCGCCGGGGAAGCGATGGTGCCGCGCGTCCTGCTCGTCGGCATACCCGTAGGC
>DATCXA010000688.1:0-5686 GCA_036566085.1 Propionibacteriaceae bacterium | reverse complement strand
AACTGGTTCGGCAAGTACTTCGAGGGCTACATGGGCGCCACGGCGATCCAGAAGCGTCTGGAGACCTTCGATCTCGAGGCCGAGGCCGCCGAGTTGCGAGAGATCATCCAGGTCGGCAAGGGGCAGCGCAAGACCCGCGCTCTGAAGCGGCTGAAGGTCGTTTCGGCGTTCCTCACCACGAAGAACAGCCCTACCGGGATGGTGTTGGACTGTGTTCCGGTCATCCCGCCGGACCTGCGTCCGATGGTGCAGCTCGACGGTGGCCGGTTCGCGACTTCGGACTTGAACGACCTGTACCGGCGCGTGATCAACCGGAACAACCGGCTGAAGCGGCTCCTCGATCTTGGGGCGCCCGAGATCATCGTCAACAACGAAAAGCGGATGCTCCAAGAGGCCGTGGACTCGCTGTTCGACAACGGACGGCGGGGCCGCCCGGTCACCGGTCCGGGCAACCGCCCGCTTAAGTCGATCTCCGACATGCTGAAGGGCAAGCAGGGACGGTTCCGGCAGAACCTGCTCGGTAAGCGCGTCGACTACTCCGGCCGTTCGGTCATTGTTGTCGGCCCGCAGCTCAAACTGCACCAGTGCGGGCTGCCCAAAGCCATGGCGCTGGAGCTGTTCAAGCCTTTCGTGATGAAGCGGCTGGACGACCTCAACCACGCGCAAAACATCAAGTCCGCGAAGCGGATGGTGGAGCGGCAGCGGCCGGTCGTTTGGGATGTGCTCGAAGAGGTCATCTCTGAGCACCCCGTGCTGCTGAACCGGGCACCAACACTGCACCGGCTGGGCATCCAGGCCTTTGAGCCGCAGCTCATCGAAGGCAAGGCCATCCAGATTCACCCGCTGGTCTGTACGGCGTTCAACGCCGACTTCGACGGTGACCAGATGGCTGTGCACCTTCCGCTGAGCGCGGAAGCGCAGGCCGAGGCCCGGATCTTGATGTTGTCGACCAACAACATCCTGAAGCCGGCTGATGGCCGTCCGGTAACAATGCCGACTCAGGACATGATCATTGGTACCTACTTCCTCACCATGCAGCGCGACGGTGCGGTTGGCGAGGGCCGGGCGTTCGGCTCGATAGCGGAGGCATTGATGGCCTTCGACCGAGGTCAGCTTTCGGTCCAGGCTAAGATCAAACTTCGCCTCGGCGACATCGTTCCCCCAGAGGGCCAGACGTTGTCCTCCAACGGTTCGATCTTGCTGGAGACGACGCTCGGCCGCGCCCTCTTCAACGAGGCGCTGCCTGATGACTACGCGTACGCCGACTACGAGGTGGGCAAGAAGCAGCTGGGCCAGATCGTCAATGATCTTGCCGAGCGCTATCCCAAGGTTCAGGTGGCCTACTGCCTGGACCAGCTCAAGGACCTGGGCTTCCACTGGGCGACCCGCTCGGGTGTCACCGTCTCCATCGGCGACGTCAGCACTCCGGCCGACAAGCCACAGATTCTGGCCACCTACGAGGATCGTGCCAACAAGATCGACAAGCAGTATGAGCGCGGCTTGATCACTGACGACGAACGTCGCCAGGAGTTGATCGAGATCTGGACCGATGCGACCTCTCGCCTCGGTACCGCGATGGAAAACAACTTCGAGAAGACCAACCCGATCTACATGATGGTGCACTCCGGTGCTCGCGGAAACATGGTGCAGATGCGCCAGATCGCCGCGATGCGTGGTCTGGTGGTCAACCCGAAGGGTGAGATCATCGCCCGACCGATCAAGTCGAACTTCCGTGAGGGGCTCTCGGTGCTGGAGTACTTCATCTCCACGCACGGCGGGCGGAAGGGCCAGGCCGACACGGCGCTGCGTACGGCAGACTCCGGATACCTGACTCGGCGGTTGGTCGACGTCAGCCAGGACGTGATCATCCGCGAGGAGGACTGCGGTACTGAGCGTGGCCTGACCAAGACGATTGCGGCTGATAACGGCCGCGGCAACCTGGTTCTCGACGAGCACGTCGAGACCGCCGTCTACGCGAGGACACTCGCGACCGATGTATTCGGTCCCGACGGTGAGGTGCTGCTGAAGGCTGGAGTTGATCTTGGTGATGTCAACATCGGTCTGCTCATCGACAACGGCGTAACCTCGGTCAAGGTCCGCAGCGTGCTGACCTGCGAGGCGGCGAGCGGCACATGCGCAATGTGCTACGGCCGTTCGCTGGCCAGCGGCAAGCTGGTCGATGTCGGCGAGGCCGTGGGCATCGTGGCAGCTCAGTCCATCGGTGAGCCCGGAACCCAGCTAACGATGCGGACCTTCCACACCGGCGGTGTGGCTGGCGACGACATCACCCAGGGCCTCCCGCGTGTAGTCGAACTCTTCGAGGCACGCCAGCCCAAGGGCAAGGCACCGATCGCTGAAGCTACGGGCCGGGTCAAGATCGAGGACAGTGACCGGCTCAAGAAGATCATCATCACTCCTGATGATGGATCGGACGTGGCGGAGTTCTCGGTGTCTCGTCGGGCTCGGCTGCTGGTCGAGGACGGCGATCACGTCGATGTTGGACAGCAGCTGACCGCGGGTACGCCTGATCCTCAGGATGTGCTGCGCGTGCTCGGCGTCCGCCGGGTACAAGAGCACCTAGTGGATGAGGTGCAGTTGGTGTACCGGACTCAGGGTGCGCCGATTCACGACAAGCACATCGAGATCATCATTCGACAGATGTTGCGTCGAGTGACGGTGATCGAGTCCGGTGACTCCAACCTGCTCGCCGGTGATCTGGTGGATCGGCTCGCCTACGAGGCGGCCAACCGGCGGGTCGTGTCTGAGGGCGGCACCCCGGCGTCCGGTCGTCCAGTGCTGATGGGGATCACCAAGGCATCGCTGGCGACCGAATCATGGCTATCCGCAGCGTCTTTCCAAGAGACCACCAAGGTATTGACCGATGCGGCGATTCACGCCAAGTCCGATTCCCTGGTGGGTCTGAAGGAGAACGTGATCTTGGGCAAGCTGATCCCGGCCGGTACCGGTCTGGACCGCTACCGCAACATCCGGGTCGAGCCGACGGCGGAGGCCAAGGCACAGGCGTACTCCATGGTCGGGTACGACTCCTTCGACTACGACTTCGGTCAGGGCTCGGGCGCTGCGGTGCCGTTGGAGGAATTTGATCTCGGCGACTATCGCTAAAGTTCGCCGGCGCTAGGTTCGGGGGCGCTGAGGTCGAGGTATGAGGGGCGGGGCTGGGATGGGCCCGCCCCTCTTGCTTCCCCGCCTAGTCCTGCTAGACCGCTGCCCGCTGCAGATTGTCGAGGATGTCTTGCACCGTCTCGTCTGGAGTTTGGGTGCTGGAGTCAAGCCAATAGCCGATTTGTGCTGTCTCACGTCGCAGCACATCGTCCAACCCCGCCGGAGAGAAGTGCACGTATCCGGCCTTCGACCGTTGTTCCTCCCGCCACTCCAGGGCAGACACCCTGGGCGACAACACAACGAGATAGCGCTCGGGAGTCTCAATGCGCTTCACGAAATCCGCCAGATCCTTGCCCAAGATCACATCCTGCACGATGACGTCGTAGCCCTCCTCGGCAAAGCGATCCGCCGTCATGGCGGCGAGGTCGTAGCGCAGATTGAGCTGAGCGATCGCGTCCGGACGGGGATTAGGTGTCATGTCAGCGCGACCGTTCACCACCATCCAGCGGAACACGTCGCCGTGGATGTGCACCGATTTCGGCAGCCGAATGGCCAAGAGGTCAGCCACCGTTGACTTTCCCGCAGCCATCGCGCCGGTAATCACGATGACTCTCCCCCGAGCAGACATCACAAGGGAAGTCTGAGGTGTCGCGGGCCCGAGAGCCAGCACCGACATTCCGTTCACGAGATGTTGTCTGGCGACGAGCGGCACCGGCCGGCAATTCATTGGCTCAGGAGTAGGGCACGCTCCCCGGCACAGGTGCAAGAAAACCCGCAATAGCGGACTAAGATCACTTCTCGTGCCGCATTATCGGATTGCTCAAGCCGCGTCACTGCTCGGCGTATCAGACGACACCGTACGGCGCTGGATCGATTCCGGCCGGCTTCACACCAGCAGCGCCGGAGGGCCAGCCACGATCGATGGGGCTGAGCTTGCCGCGCACGCGCAAGAGATCGCCACAGCCCCTGATCTCGGCACGCCGGTCGCCGAAAGCGCTCGGAATCGTTTCACGGGCCTGGTGACTCGCGTGATCAAGGATTCGGTTATGGCACAGGTCGACCTGCAGTGTGGGCCCTTCCGGGTCGTGTCGCTGATGTCCGCTGAGGCGGCGAGTGAACTCCAGCTCGAACCGGGGGTGCTCGCGGTGGCCTCGGTCAAATCCACCCACGTCGTTGTAGAGGTTCCTGCAGATCTGTGAACACAGCACCTGCACGAAAAGCCGACAAACTTCTGTTGTTGGCCGCTTTTATCGCTGTCCTGGGGCTACTGATCTCGGCCTGCGGTACACAGCCTCAGCCCACAGCGCCATCCTCCTCCAGTCCAGAGGGCTCCTCGAGCGGTGGAGCCATAACAGTGCTCGCGGCTGCCTCCCTCACGGAGGCATTCAGCCAGATCGGCAAGGATTTCGAGGCTAAGAATCCCGGCAGCAAGGTCACCTTCAGCTTTGGGTCAAGCGCGACGCTCGCAACCCAAATCCTGCAGGGCGCCCCGGCCGACATCTTCGCTGCGGCAAGTCCAGCAACGATGAAGACCGTTACCGCAGCCGGCGCTGCGAATACGGCCAATGACTTTGTTTCCAACACGCTCGAGATCGCCGTACCGAAGGGGAATCCGCACAAGATCACGGGATTGCAGGACTTCGCCGACGAGAGCAAGCGGATCGCTCTCTGTGCGCCGCAGGTTCCGTGCGGCGCAGCAGCGGTCAGGGTCTTCGCCGAGGCGAAGATCGTGCCCAAACCAGACACCTTGGAGCAGGACGTGAAGGCGACCCTGCAGAAAGTTGCATCGGACGAGGTCGACGCCGCATTGGTCTACCACACCGACGTGCTGTCCGCGGGCAACCAGGTCGACGGGATTGAATTTCCGGAGGCTCAGCAGGCCATCAACGTCTATCCCATCGCCACTTTGAAGGACTCGAAGAATCCCGCGCTGGCGCAGGCCTTCGTGGACTACGTCCTCTCGCCTGAGGGCCAGGCGGTGCTGGCCAAGGCAGGCTTTGCCCAGTCCTGACTCCGAGCCGGCGCGGGTCGGCACAAATCCGGCGACGCAGCGTGCCGCCGGCACCCGCACTACCGAGCGGTCCTGGCAGAGCCGTATCCCGTTGCTGATCGCTGCCCCAGCTACTGTCGCTTTGCTGTTCCTGGTTCTGCCGCTTGTCGGGCTCGTGATTCGTGCGCCCTGGCCTAAGGCCGGAGCGGTGCTTGCGGGCGCGGGTGCGTTGCAGGCCCTGAAGCTGTCTTTGATCACAGCGACCGTTTCCACGATCATCGTCATGATCATCGGTGTGCCACTTGCCTGGGTCCTCGCCCGGCCGGGCCTGCGCGGCGCCTCGCTACTGCGCGCGCTGATCACGATCCCGTTGGTGCTGCCGCCCGTCGTAGGCGGCGTCGCCTTGTTCACAATGCTCGGTCGAACCGGCCTGCTCGGTCGACCGCTTTACCGGCTCACCGGTTTCGCCTTCCCGTTCACCCCGTACGCGGTGATCTTGGCTCAGGTTTTCGTGGCGTTGCCCTTCCTGGTGCTGTCTGTGGAGGGCGCCTTGCGCGCATCCGATCGCCGCTA
>DATCXA010000053.1:0-2863 GCA_036566085.1 Propionibacteriaceae bacterium | reverse complement strand
CAGGCTCGTCGGCGATCAACGTGGCCGCCGCATCCAGTCGGAACTTCGGCTTGGAGGTACGAGCCGGCGGGCCGCGGCGAAGCCACGCCAGTTCCTTGCGAAGCAGATTCCTGCGCCGTGCGGCGATCACGGCGCCCCGGCGCTGGCGCTCGGCCCGGGCCAATACGTACGCTGCATAGCCGCCCTCGTACGCCTCGACTCGGCCGTCATGCAGCTCCCAGATGCGACTGGAGACAGCGTCGAGGAACCAGCGGTCGTGGCTGACGATCAACATGGCAACATCAGCTGCCCGAAGATCATTCAGATGCCTTGCCAACCAGTCGATCGCCTCCACATCGAGATGATTCGTCGGCTCATCCAAGATCAACATGTCATGATCGGCGAGCAGCAGCTCCACGAGCGCGACTCTGCGACGCTCGCCACCGCTCAAGGTGCTGATTCGGGCGTCAAGATCGACATCGGCGAGCAGATGAGCGACTATCGATCGCCGTCCAGAATCCGCAGCCCAAACATGGTCCGGTGCGCCGCCGACAATGAGATCGCGTACGGATGCATCGACGGTGATCTCCTCACCTTGCTGCAGGAAGCCGATCGACAGGTAGCTCGTCTGAGTCACCCGCCCGCTGTCGGGCATTAGTGTCCCCGCCAGAATCCGCAGCAGGGTCGTCTTACCGGTTCCGTTCCGGCCAACAATCCCAGCGACCTCACCGCGGTCGAGCCCGAGGCTGACGCTGTCGAGGAGCGTACGAGTGCCGTAGCTCATCGTGATGCGCTCGGCGTTGATCAGGTTGCCCATTGATCAATGACGCGCTGACAAGGTTTTCAGAGAAGCGCTGCGATCTGCCTGATCAGCGACCACGCATGGCCTGGCGAGCGCCCTTCACCTGGCGCGGATTTGTCGGCATCGGGCCCTTCGGAATCGGCACTGGTGGACGGAGTGCGTCAAGGGCGCGTAGCCGCTGCTTGATGTCGGTGATCTGGTAGGGCTGCAGCGCCTTGGGCAATTTGCGAATGTGGTCGGCGAGCTTCTCCAACGGCACCTGGCCTTCTTTGTCGCCCATCACGATCGTTGTCACGGTGATCCCGTACGCGACCCTTTCGTGCTTCTTAACCTCGCTGGCGAGAAGTTGCCGAACCCGACCGGATTCGCCCTCGCCGATGAGCACCAGCCCACCCGGTCCAAGGGTGCGATGCACCACATCCCGACTCCGATTCGCCGCAATGCCGGGCGTCGAGACCCATTTCTTCGGCAGCATTTGCAGGGCTACTTCGGCTGAACCGGTCTTTCCGGCGTAGCGCTTGAAGGTGGCCCGCTTTGCTCGGCGAACCAGCATGAACATTGCGGCCAGGATCCCGAGCATGATGCCGATGAAGATCACGTTGAAGGCGTGGCCCCAGAGCAGCCCGATGATCACACCGAGCGCGATTGGCAGCAAGAAGGCGCCGAGCAAGATAAAGGGAAGGGCTCGGTCGTACTCATGGGTGACCTGGTACGCCCTAACGATCTGCCGAAGCCGGCCCATATCCTTCGGATCGTTGCTGGCCTTCTTGCGTGCCTTTTCTGCCTGCTTGGCAGCCTTGGCCTGAGCTTTGGCGTCTTTGGCTGCAGCCTTCGGGTCCTTGGCGCCGCTCTTAGCGTTTCGGGACGCCGCGTCAGCCATTGCTACTCACTTTCAGGTCTCGATTCTGTTCTGCTGCTGTTCTAGACCACTGAAGCATGGGTCGCCGAGGCTTGGCGGTTGTGGATCGCCTGGCGGTAAAGCCGGCCTGCACGATAGGAGGAGCGTACGAGGGGACCGCTCATGACGCCAGCGAAACCGAGTGCGCTTGCCTCGTCCGCGAGTTCGACAAACTCCTCGGGCTTGACCCAGCGCTCGACCGGATGATGGCGCGGCGACGGCCGGAGGTACTGCGTGATCGTGATGATCTCGACACCGGCATCGTAGAGATCGGTGAGCGCTTCGCTGATCTCCGAACGGGTCTCGCCCATGCCGAGGATCAGATTGGACTTGGTGACGAGACCAGCTGCCCGTGATGCTCGCAGAACATCGAGGGAGCGTTCATAGCGGAAGCCGGGGCGGATGCGTCTGAAGATTCGCGGCACGGTCTCTACATTGTGTGCGAAGACCTCGGGCTCGGTGTCGAAGATCTGACCCAGATACTCCGGATTGCCGGAGAAATCCGGGGCCAGCATCTCAACGCCGGTATCGGGGTTGAGCTCATGAATTCTGCGGATGGTCTCCGCATAAAGCCAGGCGCCCTCATCAGGAAGATCATCCCGGCAGACACCGGTGACGGTGGCATAGCGAAGAGCCATTGTCTGAACCGACTCGGCGACACGGAGTGGCTCGCTCGCGTCGAAGGTGGCCGGCTTGCCGGTATCGATCTGGCAGAAATCGCAGCGCCGGGTGCAGACATCGCCACCGATGAGGAATGTAGCTTCGCGGTCCTCCCAGCATTCGAAGATGTTCGGGCACCCTGCTTCTTGGCAGACGGTGTGCAAGCCCTGGCTTTTCACCAGCTCATGGAGCTCGCGGTACTCCGGCCCCAGCCGCGCAGTCGTCCTGATCCACGACGGCTTCTTCTCAATCGGCGTGCTGGCGTTGCGAACTTCCAGACGCAGCAGCCTGCGGCCTTCGGGGGCGATGGTCACCTGATCAGCCTACTGTGTCGGATTGCTCCGCTCGCTATGCTCGCTCCGCGCGGATCGCGTCGGGGAGCCGCCTACTTCGTCGTCACTCGGGGACGAAAGCGTGTCCGCTCCCTCCTCCTCAGCACGGTGGCGCGCGATCCGAGGTCGGATTGCTCCGCTCGCTATGCTCGCTCCGCGCGGATCGCGTCGGGGAGCCGCCTACTTCGTCGT
>DATCXA010000645.1:0-2706 GCA_036566085.1 Propionibacteriaceae bacterium | reverse complement strand
CGTCAATCCCCACATCCATTCCAACCAGGTCAGACTCAGCGTCTGGCCCAATACCCTCGTTCGGGTCGACCAGGCGGCCGGCCCGCTCCTCCCCGACCTCACCGTCATCGAGGACTTCCTCTTCCTGTGGGGCGTACGGATCGGGGTCCGGAATCTCGTCCTCCAGCCGCTCATCAAGCGTCTCGTGCTCTCCCTCTCGGATGAGCTGGGAGTAACGCTCCGGCGGGGAGTAGCCCTCGTCCAGCGGGTCCTCTACGCCGCGATCCACCAGGGATCGCTGCTCCTCGAGCTGGTCCAGCTGCTCGGACTCGTCGGGCACCTCATTCCAGTATTGGCTCATGAGCCCAAGCCTGCCATGGCCGTTCATCGACCGCGGGGGATCCGCGTGGGCTGGCAAAAGGTTGCGGAGCAATCAAACTAGGATCGCTGCGCGTGACCACGCTTTACGCCACTCAGCCGCGAGAGGCGCCCTCCACCGCATCATTCGCGACTGCGCCGAGCGGTACGTATGCCGTCATTGTGGCCGTCTTCTGCGGCCTGCTGTTGATCTCTAACATTGCGGCGACCAAGACGATCACCGTCGTCGACGGGCTGCCGGAATTCGTCGGCGGAGGCATCTTCACCGATGGTGGAGCGTTCCTATTTCCACTGACCTACATCGTCGGCGACATTCTGGCCGAGGTGTATGGGCTTCGCCAGGCAAAACGCGCGATCTGGGTTGGCTTCGGGCTCGGCGCGCTCGCCTCTCTCACCTTTCTGGCGGTCGGCGCGGCACCGCCTGGACCGGGATATGAGAACCAGGAAGCCTTCGTTGCGGTGTTGGGATTTGTACCGCGGATTGTGCTGGCCAGTCTCTCGGGCTACTTGGCCGGCCAATTCCTCAACGCCTATGTTGTGGTCAAGATCAAGGAACGGACGAAGGAACGACATCTCTGGGCGCGGCTCATCGGCTCGACCGTGGTGGGCGAATTCGCCGACACCATGTTGTTCTGCTTCATTGCCTTCGTCGGAGTATTCCCGACCTGGGGCGGACTGATCAGCTACGCCGTTGCTGGCTACATCTACAAGGTGCTAGTAGAGGTGATCATGCTGCCGGTGACCTACGCGGTGATTAGAGCGATCAAGAGGCGGGAGCCGGGGTATGCACCATCGTCGTCGCAAGGTGGCACTGCCGTGCGTCAGATGCGATTAGTCGTGGCCGTCGACGATTATGACGCTGCCGTTCGGTTTTATCGCGATGAGCTTGGCCTGGTGCTCGAGGAGACCTATGAGGGCGAGAATGGGGCGCGAGTCATGATCTTGGGTGCCGGCCGCGCAACCTTCGAGCTGTCCAACAGGCCGCAGATCGATCTGATCGACACCGTGGAGGTCGGTCGAACTGGAGTAAGCGGAAAGTACCGGGTGGCCTTCGAGGTCGATGACTCAGCGGGTGTCACCGATCGGTTGACCGCTGCGGGTGCTGAGCTGATCGCACCACCTGTCGTAACGCCGTGGAACTCGCTGAATGCTCGATTGCAGGGGCCTGCCGAGGTACAGCTGACGGTCTTCACTGAGCTTGGAACGACGAAGGTTTCAGCGGAGCAATCATGATCACATCGACCAGTACGACCGGCTTTGGCTCAGCAGCAACCGAATTCTTTGAAGATCTTGAAGATCAGAACACCAGGGAATTCTGGCTGGCTCACAAGGACGTTTTCGAGCGTGAAGTGCGGGAGCCGATGGCGGCGTTGTTGGACTCTCTCCCAGAGAAGTATCAGCCGTTCAAGGTCTTCCGAATGAACCGAGATGTCCGATTTGCTGCCGACAAGTCGCCCTACAAGACTGCGCATGGCGCGGCTCACAGGTTGCCGGGCGCTGTGCACTATCTGCACCTCGACGCCTCGGGTCTGATGGTCGCGTGCGGAAATTATGTGATGCAGCCCGATGAGCTTGACCGCTCGGCAGGCGGTCGTCGCCGAGGCTAGCGGTGTGGAGCTGACTGAGGTACTTGCCGCGCTCAGGCGACGTCGATCCCTACATGTGGACCCGGGAGGAGCGGAGCCGCTCAAGACTGCGCCGAGAGGGTTTCCGCGGGACCATCCTCGAGCGGATCTGCTGCGTCAGAAAGGCATCATTGCAATGCGTACTCGGCCGCCATCGGAGCTGCAGAACGGTACCCGGGTCCGCAGCTTCGTGGTTGAAACCTTTGAAAGGTGCGCAGATCTCACTGACTGGCTAAATCGCTACGTCGGGGCATCGCGCACTCAGTAGCTGTCTCACCTCATCACTTGCAGCTGTTGGCATCCCACGCTGCGTGGGATGTTCGCGCTGTGCATGGCATGCATGCCATGCACAGCGCGAACAAACTGGGTACAGCTCGGCCCGTGATCAACTGATCCGGCCAGGCACCCGATCGATTGCTGACTCTGGCGCAGTGCGCCAGAACTTCCGATCGAAGATCAACAAGGCAATCACCAGCAAAGCCCAAGCGATCATGGATGCCCACACCGCGCCCTCGCCACCGGCTCCGGGACGCCAGAGGCCCTGGATATTGACCGTGCCCTCAGTGGCGTGCGCGATAAGCGTGAGGAGCACGCTACCTCCGGTCCGATTGAACAACCATGTGTACCAGAACGTGACCAGAATCGTCGTCAAAATGTCGGGCAGGCTCAGATCGAACTGAGGCATGAAAACCAGTGGCAGGTGCCAGGACGTGATCAGCAGCCC
>DATCXA010000639.1:0-5924 GCA_036566085.1 Propionibacteriaceae bacterium | reverse complement strand
ATCCCCGGGCCGCCATCGGCGTACGGCCGGTCCGACCTCGACGACCGTCCCCGCCAGCTCATGACCCGGGATGTGCGGCAGGGCGACCGGCTCATGGCCCTTCCAGGCGTGCCAATCCGACCGGCACACCCCAGTCCCACCGACCGCCAGGACGGCGCCCGCCTCGGGGCAGACCGGATCGGGCACCTCCTGCACCGTGGGAGTCGCCCCGTAGTCGGAATACACGACCGCCCTCACTGGTCGACCACCAGCGAACGATCTTCGTAGGGCCGCATGATCATAGTCTGCCGACCCGAGCCGATCGATTCCGTTGATCGCCATCAGTCTGCTGAGAAGTCGACTTTCGTCACCCAGCTACGAAGGCTGGGGCGTTTGCTGCTGTCTCACGCTCACTGGATACGACGGCGTGGGCTGCGACGGCCCAGCCCCACATGAGCGGAAGTAAGGCGCTGCCGAGCGACGTCACCTCGGTCACCGCGAACATGAACGGGATGAAGATCATGAGCAGAATGGGGGTGATGCGCGGTCGGAAGCCATTGCGCAGCATCACGATGCCAAGGGCGATCCCGCCGACCCCGATGATCAGCATGGCGCCAATGCCGAGTAGGAACATCTGGTCCATCCACGGGGTGAAGTAGTCGCCGAACACCGACAGGGTCATCACGGCGTAGGCGACCAGACTGATCTGCCACAGACGTCGCTCGACCCCCTTAGGGTGCCGGCGCCGGTAGACCAGGTAGGCCGTCGCGGTGAAAGCAAGGCACACCGGGAGCCAGATCTTCCCGTACGCGACATAGACCGTATACGGGTCACTCCAGTCGAGTAGCGGCCTCAGAACTCGGATGGCCGGCTCGCCCCATACCCGGGCTAGGGGTGACTCCACGAAGTCATCCGGGTGGGCCTGGGCCCGAGCGAGGGCGTGAACTTGCCCGATCACGGTGCCAGCTGCGGCCATCACCCAGGCGAACTGGCTGATCCGTCGGGCGACCGATGATGTGATCTCCATAGCTGGCTCCTTGTCCGGCTGTCGGTTGGCCGTCGAGCGATCGGCCTGGTTTCGACGTTAGAAACTCAGCCGCCTTCGGTCGTCGTGCGGTCGCACGAAATCGGGTAGCCCCTAGGAGGAGCGGCGGGTCCTCCGTAAGGAGGACGTCAGGTCGCCCGCCCAGCAGTACCGTCGAGACGTGAGCCGCAGGAACTGGGCCTTCGACATTGCCCTGGCGGCGGCGGTCGGGGTGCTCGGTCAGCTCGAGGTTTGGTTGGGCATCGGATCGACGCACCGGCAGGGTCCGCTGTGGGTGCAGTCTTTGTTGTATGCCGTGACCGCCCTGCTCCTGGTGGGTCGACGGGTTCGCCCGCTCGCCTGCCTCACTGCCATGGTCGTCGTCAGCATCGTCGAGTTCGTGGCCGTTGGTTCGCCCGAGGGGTTCGGCGTCAGCGTTGCGTTGCTGATCGCTACCTACACGGTCGGTAATCGGCTGGAGTGGCGACGCTCATGGATCGGGCTCGCGCTGGGTGTTGTGGTCTGGGTGACGTGGGCTGCGTTCGACCCGATGAATAGCACGTCCGCCGAGAGCTTGTCGTCATTGGTCTGGCTGGCCCCGTCAATCGTTGCCTGGCTTCTGGGCGCGCTCGTACGGGTCACCCGACTCAATGCCGAGCAGCGACGCGTCAACCGCGAGCAGCGCGCGTCACAGGCCGTGGCCGAGGAACGTAACCGGATCGCTCGCGAACTGCACGATGTGATCGGGCACAGCGTCAGCGTTATGACGGTGCAGGCGTCGGCGGTGCGTCGCCGGCTCACACCCGATCAGGCGGTGGAGAGGCAGGCACTGGAAACCGTTGAAACTGTTGGACGGGAGGCCCTCGCCGAGATGCGACGGCTGGTCGGCGTACTGCGACAGTCAGGTGATGGCACCGAACTCGAGCCGACGCCGGGGCTGGACCAGGTGGACGAGTTGGCGGAGAAGTTCCGCACAGCCGGGCTTCCCGTTTCGCTCTCGGTGACCGGGGTGGCGCGCGACCTGGCGCCGGGCCTGGACCTCACGGCGTACCGGCTGGTGCAAGAGGGGCTCACGAACACCTTGCGGCATGCGCGGAATCCAGGGCGCGCCGAGGTAGCGATCGATTACGGCGAGGACCGGATCGAGCTGGCTGTACGCGACGACGGTGAGTATCCCGCCGGCTCCGCTCCGACGACCGAGGCGGGCAACGGGCTCCTGGGTATGCGGGAACGCGTTGCGGTTTACGGCGGTTCGCTGGTAGCTCGGGTGAGGCCGGAGGGTGGCTTCGAGCTGGTCGCTACGCTGCCCTTGGACCCAGCATGAGTGCCGTTGACGTGCGCTCGGCAGCCTCGATCGGAGTGCTGATCGTCGACGACCAGGCGCTGGTAAGGGCCGGCTTCCGCATGATCCTCGAGATCGAGCCGGACCTGCACGTGGTGGGTGAAGCCGCGGACGGAGAGCAAGCTGTGGCCCAGGTGGCAGCGCTGGGGCCGGATGTCGTACTCATGGACGTGCGGCTGCCCGGAGTCGACGGGATTGCGGCCACCCGGCGGATCATGGCCGACGGCTCGTGCGGGGCGCGCGTGGTGATGCTGACCACCTTCGATATGGACGAGTACGTTTACGAGGCTCTCAAGGCTGGGGCGAGTGGGTTCCTGCTCAAGGACGTCCAGCCGGAGCTGCTGGTGGCCGGCATCCGGGCAGTGCATGCGGGCGAGTCGCTCCTCGCGCCGACCGTCACCCGGCGGATGATCGAGTCGTTCCTCGACCGGCCACGGGCCGTGGACGTGGATGCGCGCAAGAGGCTGGCGACACTGACCGCCCGGGAACGAGAGACCTTGCAGCTGGTGGCCCGCGGGCTGACCAACGCGGAGATCGCGGCCCATCTGTTTGTGTCCGAGACCACGGTGAAAACGCACGTCGGTCGGATGCTGATGAAGCTCGGCTTGCGCGACCGGGTGCAGGCCGTGATCTACGCGTACGAAACCGGCGTGGTAAGCAGCAGGTAAATCCGTGTCACTAATGGTGATCTTGATCTCGTCATCGACGTTGATCAGCACTGCTCATACATTGTCCGGCGTAGCCGGGCCATTCGCGACGCAGAGGAGAGGGGTAAAAGCTCAAGGCTACTCGATCCGCAAAGCCGTCATCACGCCGTCTCGGATCGGCACGAGGCTGCCGACGTACCGGGTGTCCTCGGCCACCAGGCGGTTGTGCTCCTGGATTGAGGCGGTCGCACGATCCTCCGGGTCGCTTCCTGTCGCGACCCGCCCGCTCCAGATCGTGTTGTCGCACAACCACAAGCCACCGACTCGGATACGGTCGCGCGCTGCACGCCAGCAGTCGGGGTAACCGTCCTTGTCCACGTCGCAGTACACGACGTCGAATTCGCCGGCTTCCTCTGCGAAACCATGGAGCGCATCACCGACCCGGTAGCGCACCCGGTCCCACATTCCTGCCGTGCTGAGGTACTCCTCGGCAAGCCTCGCGTTCTTCGGATCGCCGTCAGTACAGACGACCTCGCCGTTCGCCCCTACCGCGCGTGCGAACCAGTACGCCGAATACCCGTATCCCGACCCCAGCTCCATTACTCGGCGAGCGCCGACGGCTCGCGCCGCAAGCTCGAGGAAGCGACCGGTCGCCCTCCCCACGATCGGGAACCCATACTCAGCGGCCCGCGCCTCCATCTCGACCAGAACCGGTTCCTCGTGTTCCGTCCTCGCCAATTCAGTGAGGTAGCTCTCCACCGCGTCGTCCATCCACCTGCTCACCCCCGGACTCTAACCCGGGCCGTGACGGCTGCGGACGCCTGCACCTCGACTGTCAGGAAGGCACCTCGGGGCGATCACCAAGAGAAGAGTGCACTAGGTGAGGGTGAGCGAACCTGAGTCGTAGTCCGGCTGAGGGTCACCATCAGCGGCCGTCCGTGGCATGCGAAGGGTCATGATCACAAGCAGGATGGCGGAGATCGTGATGGTTGCGACCGTGAGGTACCCGGTGCCCGGAGGGTCGTCCCAGTCGCGCTCACTGAAGCCAATCATGATCATGTACTCAAGCATCTGATGGAAGTTGCCAAAGGCTGTGGTGCCCCACAGCGCCACCACAAGGCGAAGGAAGCGACGGCGAGTGCGAACTTCCGGCTGCCAGACCCAGATCATGGCCAACGCAAGGAGAGCAGACCACTCGAGGGCCACCGTCGGCATCGTCAGTAGAGGGTTGTCTTCTACTCGTTCAGCATCGCCGATCGTCACCGCTACGGCCAGCGCCATACCAACTGTGGCAAGACCGGGGAGAGCCGCGACCGCCTTGGTCCTCAGCTGCCATCGAAGGCCGACGACGAGCGTGAGCCAGGCCAGTCCGGCAAGCGCCATGGCAAGGACGAACATCTCGGACGTCCACGGCGCCTGACCGGAGATGTCCCCGTCCATCCGCGCCTCACACGCGCGCATCGCCGCCTTGACGGCGGGATCAAGCCTCTCGAACTCCTCGTACGTGCGTCCGTCTCCGGAAGAGGGCTGGATGAGAGTGCATTCCAGCATGCTCCCCCGGCACGGTAGCCAGTACAGGTAGGTCGACCAGGCAGCGGCGACGGCCGACGTCAGCATAAATCCCGCGGCCAGGAACCACGGCCAGCGCTGCTCCTTCACGCTCTGACCGTACTGATTCCTCCGAAGTCAGGTGCCAAAGAGGTGATTTCAGTGATGAAAGGTTGTCGCTCAATGCTGCCAAGCTCGAGTGGGTCGCGGAATGAACTGCGACGGGGGAACCAATGGCACATCGCAGTCATTTCGTTGTGCCAGGGCGGAGTTGCGCTTCGATGGCCGGACGGTCGATCAGGGACCATACTGCGGCGATCCGGCCGTCGCGGAACTGATAGAAGACGTGCTCGGCGAAGCTGAGTCGTTCGCCGTTCGGTGAGAAGCCGAGAAATTCGTGCTGTGGAGTGCAGTCGAAGACGAGGCGGCATGCCACCTGATCGCTGCTGGCGACAACGATTTGTGCGTCGAAAAAGAGATCGGGGATCGCAGTGATGTCGGCGGCGATCAAGTCCTGGTACTGACGGCGCGTCATTGTCTCGCCGTTGTACGACAATTCGTCCTGCACGAAGTGCACGAGATCATCGAGGCGTCGTTCGTTCAGGGCGTCAAGGTATGCGCGGTAGCGGGCCTCAAGATCGTTCGTCATGTCTGGTCACCATAGGCACTTAGCGCCAACTCCTCGCTGTGGCCCAGATCGGTAGCTTCCCATCAGACATTGCCCGCGGCCACAATGAGCAATACGTTCACCATGATCGCAAGCAGACACTGCGCTGCCACCCTGGCAGTCTGAGACAGCGACTCAGTTCGCGCTCGTATCCGCATCGAACAAAGGAACAAAGATGTTCAAAGAACTCAGATTGGGCGTCGCGCTCACGGCGGCGACCGCGTTACTACTGACTGGCTGCGGCGCCACTGCCGACAAGGCGGAACCCGGGTCGGCGGCCTCGAACGAGCCCCTATCCGGCCTCCAGTTCATGGTTCCGAACACCGCTGGTAGCGGGTATGACACCACCGCTCGCGCGGCCGCGAAGGTGATGGACGACATTCAGGTCACCAAGAGTGTCGAGGTCTTCAATCTGGCCGGCGCCGGCGGCACCGTCGGGTTATCCCGCACGGTCTCGGAAAAGGGCAACGGCAAGTTGTTGATGATGATGGGCCTCGGCGTCGTGGGTGCGCAGTACACCAACAAGTCCGAAGCCAAGCTCGACCAGACCACCCCGATCGCCAAGCTGATCGAGGAGTCCGGGGCCATCGTGGTTCCCAAGAACTCGCCGTACAAGAACATCAAGGACCTGGTGACGGCCTGGAAGGCCGACCCCAAGGCCATGGCGGTCGGGGGCGGCTCCTCGCCGGGCGGCCCGGATCACCTGCTGCCGATGCA
>DATCXA010000636.1:0-3145 GCA_036566085.1 Propionibacteriaceae bacterium | reverse complement strand
CAGCCATGAGGCGCTGAGCTCGTAGACGGCAAGACCTGTTCCTGCGATCACCGGGGAGCAGGCAGCCGGCAGAGTACGCGGCCGCGCTCCGGCGAGCCACTGCGTCGGCGTCGGCCGAGGAGCTGTTTCGGCGGTCACACTGGCGCCTGTCGCTGGGCAAGCGTCTTTACGATCATGGACTCAATCGCAACCCGATCCGGTTTGCCGCTGGCAAGCGTCGGAAGCGGATCAATATGAATGAGTTCGCGTGGTAAGGCATATCCCGGCAGCGACTGACACGCCACGCCCTGGAGGTCGCCCAGCGAGTGGGCCGAATCCGATACGGCGATGATCAGCGTGCCCCAGACCGCATCTGGAATGCCGAGCACGACCGCGCCAGCGTGCCGCTGGGCTGCCCAGCGCTGGACGCAACGCTCCACCTCACCAAGATCAACTTTGTGGCCACCGGTGATCACGATGTCGTCGGTCCGGCCGAGTACGACCAGTCGCTCGGCTTGCCAACGGCCTCGATCTTGAGTACGGAACCGGCCGTCGACGAGGGCCGCAGCGGTCAAGTCTGGGCGCAGCCGGTAGCCACTGAAGAGGCTCCGACTCCTGATCATGATTCGGCCGTCTTCGGTGAGTTCCACGTCGACACCCTGCAGCGGTTGCCCGCCATAGACACATCCGCCACAGGTCTCGCTCATCCCGTACGTCGTCACCACGCTGATACCAAGGTCGGTAGCTCGCATCACCACGTCGGGGTTCGCCGGACCACCGCCGACCAGAACCGAGCTGAAGCTGGCCAAGGCTTCGCTCAGCTCAGGATGCCGTAACGCACGATCCAGCTGTGCCGGAACCAATGAGATGTAGCGCAGCTCGGCCAGCGTGGCAGCGACCTCGGGCAGATCGGTCAGATCGGAGGGCACCGGCACTGCGCGGGTGCCGGCAAGACACGCGCGAGCGAGCACCATGAATCCGGCGACGTAGTGGACGGGCAGCGCGAGCACCCAATCGCCCGGCCCACCAAGGCGGTGATGGGTTGCCTCGACCGATGCGCGGATTGCCGCACGCGACAGTATGACGCCTTTAGGCGCTCCGGTTGATCCCGATGTTGCGATGACCGCCCCTGCATCTGCTTCGATGACATGCTGATCGGGCTGCAGCATCGCGATCGCTCGAGCCCGCTCAACAGGATTCAGCGGTAGCGGCGCGATCGGCGGCCCGCCATGCAGCGACTCGGCCAGCAACGCCGCGATCTCGCTGGACTCCACCATTCGGAGCCGAACGGGTGCGGTACGGGCTGCGCTCACGGCGACCAGGCTAGCCATTGCCTACGCGCTAACTTTCTCGAAGGGCTCAGGGCGCGATACTTAGGCCAGACTGAAGGGCGTGCCAGCCGAGCCCTTCTGTTACGCGCTTGGTCTGCGGACCCGCTTTCGCGGCATCACTGAACGTCAGGGCATGATCTGGCGCGGGGCGGCGGGCTGGGCGGAATGGAGCCCTTTCCTCGATTACGCCGGAGCCGAGCTGGTGCCGTGGCTGCGTGCGGCTGACGAGGCGGCCGAGCGCGGTTGGCCGGCGCCGCTGAGAACGGAGGTCCCCGTTAACAGCACGGTTCCTGCGGTCGGACCTGAGGAGGCGTACGCGATCGCTCGGGCAGCCGGCTGCCGCACGGCCAAGGTCAAGGTTGCCGAGCGGGGCCAGTCGCTGGTCGAGGACGTTGCACGTCTAGAAGCTGTCCGCGATGCGCTGGGTTCAGGCGGAAAGATCAGGATCGATGCCAACGGGGCATGGAGTGTTGCCGAGGCGCTGCATGCTATAGATCAACTAACTCAATTCGATCTTGAGTATGCAGAACAGCCGTGCGCAACGGTGGAGGAGCTGGCCGACCTGCGGCGGCGCCTGGCCCGAGCTGGCCTGAATATGCCAATCGCAGCGGATGAGTCCATCCGGCGCGCCGCGGATCCTTACCAGGTGGCGGGGCAGGAAGCCGCCGACATTGCGGTGCTGAAGGTCCAGCCCCTGGGTGGAGTCCGAGCCTGCTTGCAGATCGCTGAGCGAATCGGCCTTCCAGTGGTGGTGTCGAGCGCGTTGGAGACCTCGATCGGGATCAGAGCTGGACTCGCGCTCGCCGCCGCGCTGCCTGAGCTGCCGTACGCCTGTGGGCTCAATACGATCGCCCTGCTCACCGCCGACATCGTGACAGAGCCGCTGCTCGCAGTTGACGGTGTGATTCGGCTGCGCGATCTCGTTGTTGAGGAGTCGGCGATCGAGCGGTACCAGTCCGACCAACAGGTGCATAAGGTCTGGCAGGCTCGTCTCGTGCAGACTCGGGAGCTGGCTGGTGGGTAACGCCACGGCGTGCGCTCGGGTAATCATCGAGGAGTTGATCACCCGCGGCGTCCGCGACGTCGTGCTGGCGCCAGGCTCCCGGAGTGCACCGCTGGCGTACGAATGCTTCGAGGCCGACCGCATTGGCTTGCTTCGGCTGCATGTCCGGGTCGATGAGCGTACGGCGGCCTTTCTCGCACTCGGGCTTGCCAAGGGATCCGGCGCGCCGGCTGCGGTCCTCACGACATCGGGTACCGCGACTGCCAACCTGCACCCAGCCGTCCTAGAAGCTTGGCATGCCCATGTGCCACTGATCGTCATTACGGCGAGCCGGCCGCGCTCTTTGATCAACACCGGTTCGAACCAAACGGCTGACCAAGATCAGCTTTTCGGCCGGCATGTGCGGGCGTACGCGGGGCTGTCGGATGAGGTTCTTGATCCTCGGACATGGCGTTTCGAGATGACCCGAATTCTGACGGCGGCCACTGGACTCAGGACGCGGACGCCGGGACCGGTGCAGCTGAATATCGAGTTCAGTGAGCCGTTGCTGCCTGCGGAGTCTGCTTGGCCGCCGGCCGCTCGGGAACGTGTCATCACCGCGTCGGAGAATCCAGCAGAACCACGGCCGCTGCCGGACGGTGCCCAGACGGTGATCATTGCCGGTGACTGCACGCCAGAGGTGGGCGTAGCCGTCGCCAAGCTCGCCGCACAGGCGAGAGTTCCGCTCATGGCTGAGCCGTCGAGCAATGCGCGGCGGGGCGAGGCAGTCCTTTCGACGTATCGGCTTTTGCTGTCCTCGGCGCTTGCCGAGGAGATCGAGCGCGTGGTGGTC
>DATCXA010000635.1:0-2867 GCA_036566085.1 Propionibacteriaceae bacterium | reverse complement strand
TCCTCCGCCGAGCGGGCTAAGAGCCGACACGCCGCCGAAGTAGGGATCGCGGTGATCAGCAATCGCGGTCTTGTAACCGTTACCCTCCAGCGACTGGATTACGTGAGAGAAGAAGCCCGGCTCCAGCCTCACCAGATCCGGCAGCGCAGCAAGCCGCGGAGCATCGATCGCCTCCTGAGGCGCAGCACCACGCAGCATGCGGAGTACGCACTGCACCAGAGCGGGTCGGATCCGACTACCACCTGCTGCCCCTGCAATGGCTGCCAGCTGTCCATGATCATCCAACGCGATGAGCGGCGACATCATCGAGCCCATCCGGGTGCCCGGGTGTACCAAGCCTCTGAGCAACTCGCCTTCACCCAGCATCGAATTGAGATGTACGCCGTAGCCGGGCACCCATACTCCGGAGCCGAGCCCGAGGCTCGTGGTAATGGCGCAGCCGTTGCCATGCTCGTCGACGGCGACGATGTTGGTGGTTTCAGCCCGCTTGCCCGGCGCTCTCAGAGCGTCGACCAGTGCTGCCGCAGCCTGGACATCGGTTGTCGGATCTCCATGCACGACAAGGGCGACCTGTTCCATGGTGCCGAGTAGGTCATCAAGATCATTACCGCGAGCATGCACAGTGAAGTCGTTCACCCGAACCGTTCGAGGGGCCGTCTCAATGACGTGATATGCATCCAGATCCTCCTGGGTCAAGGCGCCGCCATTCGCGACCGAGACGACTAGGGCGTCGGCGTACGCGCCGGAATAGAACGCGCGGGGATCCCGCAGCATGAGTTCATATGCGCGGTGATGATCGGGATGCCGCAACGGGTCCCCGGCTTGCAGGAAGGAGCCATCCGGGCGCTGATAGACCTCCACGCCCTCTCCGACACACATCGCCGCTGCGACGCGCGGGAGCACCTGGGCGTGCATGGCTGAGAAGGGCGTGCCGTAGGACGCCTCAAGTCCCGCCGCGGTGACGGTGGACCAGGGAAGTCGGCCCCAGCGCTGCCAGAGATAATGCGCGCCGGCGGGGACTCCTGGCACGGCAACCGTCGCCGGCCCGATCTCGTACGGCACCTGCTGGCCGATGAAGATCACCTCGATCGATGTTGCGGGACTTGGCCGCTTGCCACCCAGGCCAGGTACGGCGACAAAAAAGTCCAAAGACCGCACCTGAGTCGTCGCAGCGTCATAGACCGTTGCGAAACCACCGCCACCGAGTCCAGTGAAAATCGTTTCCGAGGCGCAGCTGACAAGCATCATCGAGACTGCGGCATCTACCGCGCTACCGCCGCGGATGAGGATGTCAGCCCCTGCCCGCGCGGTCCACTGGTGTCCGGCGGCGACGCCAGCCCGGATCCTCATACCACCCCGTTCCTCACGCCTGCGAGCCTAATGGCCGGCAGTCGTGGCGACCGGAGGATTGCGCATCGCCGTGGCTTATTCCCACAGCAGATTGGCTTCGGCTGAGAGGCTTGAACCCATTGGACTCATCGGTCGTCTGAGTGGGTGATGAAAACGCATGCCACGCCCCTGTTGTGGACAGGTAAGCCCCGGCTACTGAGGTTTCGCAACACCGATTACTGGTTGCTCGCAGCCTGTGGCCCGGTGCTGCTGGGCGCTGCGTTGGTGGGATGGTGGTTGAGCTGGTTGTCCGCCTCCACCGCAGCATTTTGCTTCCTGCTGCTCGCGGCGTTGCTTGCGCGGTATTCGCGTACCAGAAGCATGCGAATTGCCGATCTCGTCACTCTCGCACGAGGACTCGGCGTCTGTTTCCTTGCCGGATTCGCCCTGCAAGCGTGGGCCGGGGGTTTGGCGAGAAACGGCGTACTAGCCATGGTCATCATGGGGTCCTTGTGTCTGACGCTCGATGGTGTGGACGGTCGGGTAGCGCGAGCCAGGGGAGAGGCCACTGCCTTTGGGGCCAGGTTCGATGTCGAGACCGACGCGGCCATGCTTATCGTGCTCAGTGTTGCGGTCGCTGCACTCGGGATCGCGGGCTGGTGGGTACTGGCCATCGGCGGGATGCGATATGGCTACGTTGCTCTGTCCCTATTGGTCCCGGCGCTGCGGATGCCGCTGCCCTACCGCTACTCCGGCAAGGTGATCGCGGTCATCCAGGCGGTGGCTCTGCTTACCGCCTTGGCGTTCGGGTTGACGCATGGCGCGCACTGGGTGCCAACCGCGTTTCTGCTCGCTGCGCTTGCTTTGCTGTGCTGGTCATTCGCCCGGAGCGTGGTCTGGCAAATGCGGCGCCAATCCTGAGTTGCCTTTGACTGAGCGATGCCGGTGCCGCCAGGGACGGGTAGCGTGGTCGGGCGCAATGCACCCACTCAAATACTTTGGAGGCGACCAGTGAAGGCCCTGAAAATTGTGGGCATCGTGCTGGGTGCGTTGCTCCTGCTCACTGGGGCCGGTCTGCTGGCTGGATCGGCGCTGGTCGATAAAGGCCAAGGCGCATTCGAGCACGAGCTGGCTAAATCTGGCTACGCGGGCCCAGTCGAGGGGGTCGTGCGGTCGGTTGATGAGACCAGCCCAGTGATCGTCACGGTTGGCTACACCGACGAGCAGGGCAGGAAGCAGACCGGCCAGGGCGCAGCAACAGGGACAAATCCGCCGAATGTCGGAGACACCGTACCGACCTACTACAGCACAAGCGACCCGAGTCAGATCGTCGTCGTCAATGTGCCTGGTCTGGGCAATCTGGGTGCAGTCGCGGCCACCTTACGAATCGCCGGGATTGTCTGCCTTATTGCCGGTGCTGTGCTGCTGCTTGCCGGCATTTTAGGGTTGGCCCTCGGTAAGAAGAATCCCGCAGCGATCACGGCTGGGTCGACATATCCCCCTGGCTCACCAGGGCAGCCGCCGGCTGAATACCCGAT
>DATCXA010000603.1:0-2733 GCA_036566085.1 Propionibacteriaceae bacterium | reverse complement strand
GAACTTGTCCGAAGCCAGTACGACGCGCTGCTTCTGGCCGCTCTCGGTCACTGGATCACTTTCTGCTGCCGCCACCAGCGCAGGCTGTCGATCGTGGTCGTTGTCGGGATGTACTCGAGGGACACATATCCGGAGTAGCCGCTTGCTTGAATCGTGCTGAGATATCGGTCGAGGTCGAGGGTGCCGGTACCGGGTTCACCGCGTCCGGGATAGTCCGCAATCTGCACATGGGCGATGTGGTTGGCGTACGCCGCCAGTGCGGCGTCGATGTCGTCACCGTTGTTGGCCAGATGAAACAGGTCACAGAGAAAGCCGACATTCGACGCGGCAACTCGGTCGACGGCGGCGATGACGTCCCCGGCGGTCCGTAGCGGATACGGCTTTGGGCCGCTGACCGGTTCCACCAGGACAGTCGCGTCAATCGTGGCCGCAGCCTTGGCCGCTAGCGCGAGGTTTTCAGCGGCAAGATCGTCTTGCTGCTGCGGCGTCGCCTCGTTCACCCGATTGCCGTACAGCGCATTGAAGACGGGTACGCCGAGCGTCTTGCCAATGCCAACAGTGACCGGAATGTTGTCGCGGAACTCGGCCGACCGTGCGGGAATCGAGAGCACGCCGCAGTCAGCGCCGGCGAGGTCACCGGCAAAGAAGTTCAATGCAATCAGCTGCACTCCGGCATCGCGTACGGCGGCAATGAATTTGTCGATCTCGGCGTCTGGTGGCATCGGCTGATCGGGCCACGGCCACCAGAATTCGATCGCGTCAAAACCCGCAGCCCGAGCCGCCGCCGGTCGTTCTAGCAGCCCGACCTCGGTAAATAGCAGGGAGCAGTTGGCGGCGTACGGCAGGAGGTGGCCCATGTGCTCATTAAATCCAGGTGTCACTTGTTGAGTGCGCGCGCCAGGTGGGAGCATCGATGCGTGGCAGATACAGGTGCTCAGACGATTGCCTATCCGGCGCCCGGCTCCTCGGCGCGCAGAGCGATGGAAAGCATTCCGCCCCACGTCATTGTGCTGTTCGGAGCCACCGGCGATCTGTCTCGGCGCAAACTTCTTCCTGGCTTGGCTCATCTCGCCTTGTCAGCGCTGGCGCCTGACATCCAGGTAATCGGGACCTCCCTCGAGGACTTGACCGAGGAGGAATTCCGGAACTTTGCCAGGCAGGCGGTGACCGAGTTCAGCCATCACCCGCTGACCCAAGAACACTGGGACTCATTTGCCGAGAAACTGACCTACATCTCCCAGTCCGCAGGCCCGAAGGGGCTGGCCAAGATGGTTCAGGTCGCCGAGGAGAAGCTGGGTGGACCAGCCAACCGGTTGCACTACCTCAGCGTGCCGCCGGTGGCCGCGCCGAAGGTTATCAATACTCTCCGCGAGGCCAAGCTCGTGGAACGCTCCCGGGTCGTCATGGAGAAGCCGTTCGGCACCAACCTGGAGAGTGCGATCACACTCAATGATCAATTGCACGAGACGTTCAAAGAGCGACAGATCTTCCGGATCGACCACTTCTTGGGCAAGGAAGCTGCGCTGAACATCCTGGCGTTCCGCTTCGCCAACGGGCTGTTCGAGCCGATCTGGAACCGGAACTTCATCGACCACATCCAGATCGACATCCCTGAAACCCTGGGTCTGGATCGACGGGCGGGCTTCTACGAGGTGACCGGCGCCTACAAGGACATGGTCGTGACGCACCTGTTCCAGGTGCTCGCATTTGTAGCGATGGAACCGCCGACGGCGCTAGAACCACGGGCAATTAGTGAGGAAAAGAATAAAGTCTTTCGCTCCATGTTGCCGCTCAATCCAAATGAGATCGTCCGCGGGCAGTACATGGGCTATCGGGAGGAAGAAGGCGTCGCGCGGGATTCCGATACTGAAACTTTCATTGCTTTGAAATGCGGTATCGACAACTGGCGTTGGGCCGGGGTACCGTTCTACTGCCGGACCGGCAAGCGGATGGCCGAGGGCTTGCGGATCATCTCGATTGCCTTCAAAGAGGCACCGAAGAGCATGTTTCCCGCGGGATCGGGGGTCGGCTCGTCCGGTCCGGACCATCTTACTTTTGATCTTGCTGACGAGGCCAAAGTCTCGCTCTCGTTCTACGGCAAGCGACCCGGACCAGGCATGAAGCTCGACAAGTTGAGCATGCAGTTCTCAACGCATGAGACGGACCGGGTCGGCGACATCCTCGAGGCGTACGAGCGGTTGATCTTGGATGCCATGCGTGATGATCACACGCTTTTTACTACGGCGGAAGGCATTGAGAGCCTCTGGGAGCGCTCCGAGCCCTTGCTGCGCGATCCGCCTCAAGTGCGCCCGTACACTCCAGGCTCATGGGGACCGAACGCCATTCACCAGCTCGTCGCCCCGCACGCCTGGCGGCTGCCGTTCGAGCGGGCGTGGCGAGGGCCGGCTAAGAATTAGCTGCCTTATCTGTTTGATCGGAGCTGCTTGGGCAAAACTGATTCCGGTGGTGCGGCGAAAGGATAACTGCGGCGTCCGAGTCGCTTATCGCCAGTCAGATTTCAGTTAGTAGGCAATGTGATGATTTATCGCTGCGCGCCGTCGCCAACGTAAAAGATAAGGCCGATCGGCGAAACTGAAATCTAAGGTCGTATCCATTGGCGGTCGAGCTGAATAATGTCGATCAACCCGATCGGCGTTTCGGCTACGAGGCGGCAACCTTCCAGAGGTAGCCGTCAGGATCGCTGAAATATCCGGAACGGCCCCATCCGGAGGA
>DATCXA010000587.1:0-9217 GCA_036566085.1 Propionibacteriaceae bacterium | reverse complement strand
GTTGCGATCCTCACCGACCCCGGAGGGCCGGTGCTGCGGTTCACGAGCAGCAAGAATGCCTTCCTCGCGAGCCCATCGTGGCCCGCGAGGTCCAGAATGCCCCATTTGGTGGAGGTTCAAAGCTCGGAACCCATGGCGTGTCGTGGGCACACTTGAGGTTCCTAGATCAAATAGAAACCGGAAGAGGACAGGGCGCCATATAACTCTGTAGTGCTCGGCCACCACTGGGGCGATCGGTGGCGCTCGGCGTGGTTACTGGGAGCTCACGTCATGACGAGTGGTGACGTGGGCATCGGCTGCTGTGCCGTATTACAAATTGGCCGCCTAGGCTGGGTGCTACGCCATGCGGAAATCTCTGTATGGCAGAATACAGATCGATCGATTCGAAGATATTTACCGCTTCTACTTACCCGGATCTAATAAAAGCGCTTACCAAATCGAGAGATCAAGATTCTAAATCACTAGTGGATCTCGGGGGTTGATGTCGCGTGGGCGACCGAGATGTTCGATGTCGTCGAGCGCACGGGCGGGAAGGTGGTAGATACGAATGCTGTCGCGTTGGGTGTCGATGACTTGGTGGAGTTCTGCGAGCAGACGTAGTTTGTCAGTGTCTCGGCAGACGACCTCGAAAACGGATTTCTGTACCCGGTGGCCATAGCCTTCGCAGATCTTGGCGACGCGGCGGAGTCGGGCTTGGCCTTCAGGGGTGGTTGTTTCGACGTCATAGGTGATCAGTAGGTCCATGTCAGTTCACTACCCAAGGCAGGTATTGGTCCAGGTCCTCGCGTAGGTGACGAGCGAGCAGTCGTGCCTGGATGAGAGGAAGGAGGGCGGCGGGGACCTCGCGGCCCAGGTGCGCGTGAGGCCAAGTCCGCGTTCGGCTGTGTTGCCAAGAGGTCAGTACGTTACGACGGCCGGCTTCTGTCAAACGGAGAGCCGGGCCGGGAAGGTGCTCGAAATCGCCTTCAGTGATCTCTTTGCGGTTCAGTAAGGTGAACGCAAGACGATCGGCGAGTAGTGGACGGAATTCCTCCATCAAATCGAGAGCGAGCGCGGGCTTACCCGGCCGTACGCCGTGCAGGTAACCGATATAGGGGTCGAGTCCAGCCTGTTCAAGGGCTCCATGGACGGCGACGCGGAGCATCCCATATAGGAAGGACAGAAGGCAGTTGAGTGGATCGCCTGGTGGACGACGGATCCGTTCGAACGGTTCGGCGGCGTCGATACAAATTTGCGGGACAACGGCGAAATATTCTCGGGCTGCGATGCCCTCAATTCCCATCAGGGATTCGATGTCAGCAGTCCGGCCCGTCTGTTTGATGAAATCCGCGTGGAGCTCGGCGGCTCTTCGCAGGCGGGTCTGCCTGGCCGGGGTGGCGTCTCGGGCGGCGCGAAGAAGGACCTGTCTGCTGTTGTGGATCTTTCCAGCGACCATGCGCTGGGCGACATGTAATCGCCGGGCAGGGTCTTCATGCACGCGGTGCTGGGACCTGCGGAGCAAAGGGTTTCCCGCAGTGGGGCCGCCAAGGCGTGCGCGAAAACGGCCGTTGGAGGTCAACCAGCTGACGCTCCTACGGTCATCAGCACAGCGCAGGAGCAGGTGGTCCGTGATGGTCACGCCGCCGAAAAGCACGACATGATCGATTCTTGCCAGTGGAAGGATCTTACGTCCCGGGGTATCGGGGTGGACGATACGGACCGTGTCGGCTTCAAGGTGCAGGCTGGTGCCGGGAGTCTGGACGTAGAGGGTGTTGAGGAGTTCAGTCATGCCATCTTCCCAGCGGACGAGGGATAAACAGATCAGAGGCGACCGCAGGTGTGGCGGTGATTTCCGGTAAGCAGTCCTCGCGCAGCGAGCAGCGGCGGCACCGCCGGTCGTTATGTGCCGAGGGCAGGCGATCGGCAGCAAGAAGGACGCGCATCTGCTCGGCGGCATCGCACATCCGCTCGATGAGGTCGGGGCTGATGGTGATGTCATGGCGGCGGCGTTCCGCCGCCGAGTAGATGTAACCGACGGGTACCTGGTATCCGGCTTCGATAAGGCATACTGCCTGGCCCGCGACCTGGAGGTCGGCCGCACTGCCTGGGCGGTAGCGGCCAACCTTATATTCGATCGGGGCTGCCGTAGCGCCGGTGATCTCTACTAGGTCGCAGACGCCGTGGAGGCCGTAGCGGCGGCTGGTGACGGGCAGCGCGCGGACCGCGACCGTCCCGCGTCGGCGTTTTGCGCCCGGAAGATCGACGGATCGGTGCACCAACTCGCCCCGTACGGTGTCGACGTTGTCCGCCCAGGTGGCCTCGATGTGAATAAGAGCGGCTTGGCGTCGGCAGTAGGCGACATGCTCGAGGGCGGACAGGGGAATGCTCTGCAGTTCGCCCTCCCCCTGTCCGCCGGCGACGGTCAGGGCCACAGGTCGACGCCCCGCCACAGGGTTATGCCCACAGGGAGGTCAGCGTCATCTATGTGACGTTCGTAGTCGTTATGATGACGCGCCGGCTTCTCGGAGTCGGCGAGGCTCAACTGGACGCGACTGGTAAGGCTGGACGCAGGAGCGACGCCGAACGCGTTGGGGTGGCTGAACACATACAGTCCGCACAGTTTCATCTCACCCCGCGTGGCGGAGCGGTCGTGGTCGAACATCATGGCCAGCGCCGTCCAGAAGGTATGCAGATCCTCGCCGGTGACACCGGTCTTCCCCGCGCGGCTGGCCGAGTAGAACGCGTGCGCGCGATAAAGACCGTACGGCACCGTCCATTTCGAGCCGAGCTCGGTGGTCTCACCCTTGTCGATGTCCTGCTGGCGGGTCTGGGTGACACGGGTTATAGCGTGGTCGGTCGGCAGCACCGCGTGGAGGCTGCGGGCGAAGGTGAACTGCCACGGGCCGCGGATCTGGCCGGCACCAGCGTTCTTCTTCCCCTCCTCCTTCTGCCCAGTGCTCAGTACCGCACCGAACATCCGGATGTCGAAGTAGCGTTCACATAGCCATGCCTGCTTCTCCTCGACCGAGCTGTTAGGCAGGGCGGCGCGTGCCTGGTCGATGCGAGTGTTGAGGGCATGACCAGCCTCGACGAAGATGCCGTAACGAGAGTCACCGGGCTTGATCTCCGGTACGACGTCACGGATCTTTCGCTTTATCGCGACGTCGGTGACCAGGCCCTGGCCTGTCTCATCGTCGGTACGGGGTTGGTTCCCTGCGTCCGGATCGCCGTTGGGGTTGCCGTCGGTGACATCGAACACGATCACGACGTCGTGCCGTACGACGGGGTCGAGATGAGCACTCACTTTGTTGGCTCCTTGGATCGGGCTACGCCGAGGCATTCTCGGCAGGTGGGGTCTTTCTGGCGCTCCGCAACTCGGCGCATTGCTGGTAATAGCCGAGGACGAACGCAGACTTCTCGGCGAGGTTGGACCCGTGCGGCGGCCCTCCGGCCTGAGCCAACCGAGCCGACAGATCCTCCAGACGTTGTCTGGCTGCTTCGGCCCACGCGGGCTTCTTGGGACGCATCCGCTTGAGCCATGCCCGCGCGTTCCTACTGCCGGCGAGCAAGGCAACAGCCGGGCTGGTGGCGGCTCGGCCCCAATACTTGTCGGCAAAGGTTGTGTTCGGTGGATCATCGCCGTTAGCTCGAGCGGCCGACAACTGGATGTCCTCCAGCACTGCGAAGATCCGCCCGGCGAGGTAGGCAGGCTCGTTGTTCTCAGGGTTCAAAACAGGCATGTACAGCCCTCTTTCCGTTTCGGATAGGCGCCGTCGCAGCGCCAGCCGCATCAGAGCGGCACGTTCGGCATCCACCCGGCCATCCAGACGGACCCGGCGGACCAGGTGGGCGAGCAACTTGGGGGGGAGTTCCGCACCGAGGAGGGCACTGCGCATGAGTCCCCAGTACAGGCCCTCAGGTCGGTCTGCGCCGGATGCACCCAGCTTGGCGTACGAACCGGAGGAGCCACCCTTGCCGCGGGCCCACCGCCCAGCCACGTACACCATGCGGCCAAGCCCGACCTGACGCGTCTCTCCCGACCAACCGTCGATCATCTCGTGGTCGGAAAACCACTTACGCAAGTTATGCATGATGTCCGGCAACGGGTTTTCGATCCATTCCCGGACCACTACTCGGGAGACATTGCCGCTGACCGCGAGCGCGCAGAACGTCTCCCAGTCCCGCGCTTCATCTTCGCCCAGGGCGCTTCCCCTCGCCGCGCTGCTGAGCACATGAGCGACTTCGTGTGGTGTCGGCGGCTCGTCCAACAATCCCAGGTCGAAGTTGGCGGAGCCGGTCGTCCACCAAGCCAGGCGGGTGCCCTGCCCGACCACCGTGCTGGTCCACTGCTGATCCAACAGGCGTTCCAGCGCGTTCATGACCAGCAGGCCACACGTGTCACAGATCGGCGTGTGGACAAGTTGCTCCCGCAGGTCGAATCCATGAGTGGCCTTGTTGACGCTGATCAGTGAGGCGCTCTGCGTCGCGCCAGGCACCAGCCTCATCGGCACCTGCTGCGGGATCGACTGCAGCAGTGCTCCAGGCTCACCGCACACCAGGCAGAGGCCGGTACGTCCAGACGTCTTGCGTCCCTCGGCCACCGATTTCCAGAATCTCTGCGCGGACTCGGTAGCGTGGAGAAACCGCCCCGCAACCCGTACAGCGACGACATCCGCGCGCGACCATCCCGGCTCGGGCGACAGTCTCGCAACATGACCATCGGCGTAGAACTGCTTCAGCGCCCGGCCCGGCCCGGCGGGATCCATCTCGACCCATTGGTCGACCAGCGCCCGGAACCGCTGATGCATCTGCTCGACACGTTGCGGCTTTTTCGTCGTCTCGTCGACCCAGCCGAACATGTACTCACAGGTATCCACCGCAAGTGTGGGTGCGATCCCTGAGGTCTTGACGATAGAGGGAACGGTGTGCACGACACCATTTTTCATACGTGGTTGTGCTGGATTGGCCAGTGAGGTCAACCGCGGCGAGGCTAAGGTTCCATCGCGATTGAGTTCTAGCACGTATCGAACCAACTTGTCCTTGTAGTAGGGCGGAGCGTCCCGCTTGCTCACGCGTGCATAGTCGGCCAGTCGAGTCAGCAGCATTAGCGCGTCCCGGTCATCTCGGCAGGTACCTGAATGCCTCGCGTCGGGACCCGGAGAACACCGTGATCCAAGTATGCTGTGAACCACTCCATCGCTATTGGCGGACTATGGTGAATGGTATGGATCATCACACCAAGGTCCTCGCTCGTAGTGATGCGCTCGCTGTCGTCTGGGTCACCGAACTCTGCGCTGAACTCCTTGGTCCCGAGGAACGGCTGGTGGAAACACGCACCGCGGGTTACCCGTCGCCGGAACTGATCGCGATAGCCGGCGGCATTATGTGTCGAATCCGGCATTGTCTCGATGTGCGCATGGATACGGTAGGCGACGTCTCGGAGGCACACGGCGTTGCGTTGATCGCGATGGGAGGCGGTATCCACCCGTTCTCCACGTACCGCCGCGTCGAGTGGCACCACTCGATGGGTCTCATTACGTCGTACCGTGAACTGCCTGATCGGCTTGAGCACCTCGATAGCGACCACCCGATACTGCATCTGCGGCTTCCAGAAGATCGCCTCCAGCACGCCCCGAGCGGCCGGCGGGGTCATCACCGGATAGCTCACCCGCTCGGCTTTCAACTCCGGCCTGGAGAATAACGCGGCGTCTCCACGGACCTGCACCACCACGGGCGGGGCCCCATCAGCGGACCGCTCCAACGAAAGCAAGGGGAGAGAATTCGTCATGTCATGGCTTCCTGGCTGGTAACGACGGTCAGCAGGGGGCGCAGCCGAGTTGGGTGGCTGCGCGCCCTGACAACTTGAGGACGTAGGCCATCTGGATCTACGGAGCGTTGAGAATCCTCGCCGACCTTGGTCAGCGCTGGCCCGAGCATACACAGATGCTCGGGTTCGCTCCCTAGATACAGAGAAACCGCTATCGTCGGTCCGCATCTAGGCTCCGGGAGGGAGTGGTATGGCGACGCTGCAACTTCTATTACTGATGACGCTCGTCATCAGCGGTTTACGTGTGATCGGCATGCTTGTTGTACTGTTCATGTTCTGGCTCGAAAGGAAGCGTTTCATCGGAGACACTCAGACGCGGATCTACCACGACACCTTGCGGACGGTGTCGTTGCTTGCCGACGATCGTCGAGTCATCGATCTTCTACAGGCAGGAAGTGACCTGTTCCGTCGTGTTCCTCCGATCGAGAAACGCTAGTTCTGATGGATGGCCGCCCTTCATGCCACAAACTCCTCGATCCGGGGATCGAGCTCGATACCGCAGTGTGGGTCGTAACCGCCGACCCACTCGGCTAGCACGCCGTTCCATGAGGAGGGATCTCCGGCCTCAGGCGAGCCCAAGATTGGGCGCAACTGTGCGATCACTCCTGGTTGGCGCAGAGCAGAGGAGTGGATCGAGGTCATGTAGGGCTGCAGCCGGCGAATGTCCCCCAGCACCGGCTGTGGCGCGGTGCGGATCCGCTCGATGACGTCCTCTATCTCCCCCAGTTCGACGTCGTCCGTAGCCGCCTGCGGAGTGACGACGGTGAGACCGGTCTCGCTGATCATGCGGAAGGCGTACCGGTAGTCCCGGCGGTTGGTGGCCGGGTCCAGCGGCCCGTCGGTGACCGTGTGGAAATCGAAAATCCCGCGTGCCGCCTGAATGCGCATCCCGAGGCTCTCCGGATGTTCCAGGTTGAGCGCCCCATACACCGCTCGGTAATACGCGCCTAGTGCGTCCAGATCATCCGGATCCGCCTTACCTGGACCGAAGAACAGCCGCGTGTTATCCACCAGAGTCCGGTAGGCAGGTGGCTGACCAGCGTCACATGCCTCAACAATGATCACCTTTCCCTCTCCGGGCAGGTTCCCATCCCGGTTAGCGCGTCCTGCGGCCTGCAAAAGCGAATCAGCTGGAGCCATGATCCGATAGACGATGGGAAAGTCGACGTCGACTCCGGCCTCGATGAGTTGCGTGGACACCAGCAGCACCGGCTCACTGGCCTTGAGACGCTCGCGTACTGACTCCAGCACCCGCCTTCGATGTGCGGCGCACATCCGCGTCGAGAGGTGCCACACAATGTCGGAAGGTACGGAGCCACTCCAGCGGTCGAACACGGTTCTGGCATCGGCCGTGGTGTTCACCACGACCATCGTCTGTCGGTGCCCAGTCGCCGCGTCGGCGACCTCGACCAGTGTCGGCTTCGGATCGTTCCACCACTCGAAGTCCACCCGACGCAGCGTGGTGACCAATGCCTGCGCATCGCCGATCACATCATGAGCGGCCAACTGATGAAACGGGCTCAACGACCAGAAATCAGGTTGCGTCGCCGACGATAGCAAGATCGTCATTCCGAAGTGATCGACCAGAGTCCGAAGTACATCCAGGATCGGCACGAGAAGCGCGTGCGGGAGCGCCTGAATCTCGTCCAGCACGATGACGGATCCGGCCAGCCGATGCAGACGCCGCATCGCCGCCGGACGACGATCGAACAGTGATTCGAACAGTCGCACCATGGTAGTCACCACGAATGGAGCGTCCCAGTTCTCCGCCGCCAAGCGTGCCCATTTTCGTCCCGAACGATCGAAGTCCACGGCGCTGTGGTGCTCAAGTACCACCTCGTCTGAACCATCATTCAGGAGCTTCCGATATACCCCGGCGTTCTGTTCGGTGATCGTCAAGAACGGCACTGCCACGATCACTCTTGATATCCCCTGCAGTGCCGCATGGTGTACCGCAAATCCCGCACCCGCGATGGTCTTACCCGATCCAGTGGGCGCGGCCAGCCGAAACACCCCCCGAGGGCGGGCCGCCGCAGCCACACACTCGCGATAGACACGTTCACGGGCATCATCCATCTGCGACGGCTTACGCCTGGCAATCATGACCTGGCGGGCATGCTCAAACCGATCCCGCAACGCGATGAAATCTGCCTCGGGTCGTAAGATCGGGGTACTTCTACCAGCGAAATGGGCAGCGGTATCCAGGAAGTCCGCATCACACAACGCACTGAACAATAGACGAAGGCCAACTTCGGCGACATTCGACTGCCTTAACCACGAATCGGGTACATCCACCCGCCCTGTCGAAGCCAATTCCGGCAGTAGACCGCGAACCACGCTAAGAGCCTTTTCCTGCACCCGCGCGTCTTCCTCCGAGACCCCCACGAGCCGTCTACGTACCTCAGACGGGGAAGTCAACCCTCCATGATGGCCGTCGATCGCCATCGCCAGCTTGCCCAGCCCACGCTCGCTGGCCAAGCGCACGCCTAAGAGCTTGTGATCACGACCCACCGGCTGTCCGCTGCCCTCGACTTCCAGCAGTCGTTGCTGCCATTCGCACGACGCTTTGCCGACGTCATGCAGCAGTCCCAGCCACCGAGCCAGCCGACCCGACCCGAATGGCTGAGCAAACCCCGCAGCCAGCTCCGCCGTCCCCCGCAAGTGATCCTCAAGCCGATGGCGCACCCCCAGCAGGTTCACACTGTGCCCCCATGGCCCATCCATCGCACCTCCTTAGCAACGCGGCGGAACGAACAATAGAGGTCGACGCCGACAGATCTCGGACCTCTCTGAGGGATCCCGCAAGCAGATCGAAAAATTTTGTTACGTCGAGACCACATAACAGCATATTTACGGACAATCTCCCATTTTAAGGATGTCCAAAATATCCGATTTTTTCCTGCCGTTTAATGGAACCCTCGGCTTATGCGACACCGCGACCCTCTCTCCAGCGGGGCCGGTGCTGCCAGGTGACTGGAGATACCGTCGACGTGCAGATACACCCGGTTGCGATCCACGCCGACCTCGGAGGGCTGGTGCTGCCGCCACCCGGCGACCGTCGCAGACGCGGGCACGTCATTGCGATCCTCGCCGACCCCGGAGGGCCGGTGCTGCGCCGACGTCGGGGCAGTACCGAGTGGTCATCCAGGGCTGTTGCGATCCTCGCCGACCCCGGAGGGCCGGTGCTGCTTTGGTGGCGTCTTCCAAGGTTTTTCGCATGCCTTTGGCGTTGCGATCCTCGCCGACCCCGGAGGGCCGGTGCTGCCGGATCGTTTACGACGATCGAGTGTGGCGTATCACACGTTGCGATCCTCGCCGACCCCGGAGGGCCGGTGCTGCTCGGTGTCAGCGCGGGTGTGGTTGAACAGTTTCACCTTGTTGCGATCCTCGCCGACCCCGGAGGGCCGGTGC
>DATCXA010000577.1:0-4652 GCA_036566085.1 Propionibacteriaceae bacterium | reverse complement strand
GCCAACCTGTAGTGATACCCACCATCATCGTCGCTGAGCGGTTAAGTGAGTTCTCGTGAGCGGTACGGGTGTGTCCCTGGTTGGCACGCGCCGCTGACCTTACCGCGGTCTCGCGAGACGGAGCTACGGAACGAGTTCCGCTCGGATCGACGTACGCGATCCGGCCATCCTCGTAGCGGGTCAGCGCCGCTCGATGGTGTCCAGGTGGCGCTCGTGGGATGGAGCGCGGTGATGGCTGTCGCCGTTGGACAGATACTCCGGCCCGGCGAAGCTGGACGACTCCTGCGGCGATGGCAGCGACGATACGCGGCGGGCCAAGTCGGGTGCTCGACGAACGACCGTCATGGTGGCTCTCGTCGGAAGGGACGAGTGGGCGGTTCTATGGCAGAAGTTGTTGACCCGAGCATCCTTCTCGCCGACTATCAGGCCAAGGTCAAGCGCCTGATACCTGCAAGCGAGCGTGGTCCCGGCCTGACCTTCCTGATGCTTCTGTTGCCCGTTGCGAACTGAGATCAATCAGTCATTCTGCCTATAGCTTTATGGCCCTGATTGCGGTTGAGTGGCTATGAACCCAAATGTCTCTGAAGTCCTATTTCGGTGTGCCGGTTTTGCATGCGGCCACCGTCGGTCGTGCTTCGAGCGCTACCGCGGTTGGTTCCATACGAAGATCAACACCGTTGGCCCAGTCTTGAGGAGGTTGCAGTGACTGTGTTGCGATTCGACCCGTTCGGTGATCCGTTCCGGCACGTGGATCGGCTCACGAACCAGCTACTGTCGGGAACCCGAACCCCGATGGGGATGCCCATGGATGTATGGCAGGCCGACGACGGGTTTCATGTCTCGCTGGACCTGCCCGGCGTGGATCCGTCCAGTGTCGACATCACTACGGAGCGAAACGTCTTGACGATCACTGCAGAGCGTCGCCCGGAATACCAGCAGGCTCAGAACGTGCTTGTGGCGGAGCGGCCTCAAGGAAACTTCACGCGACAGTTGCAATTGGGCGACACGGTGGACTCCGAGAACGTCCAGGCGACATATGCCGACGGGGTCCTGCATCTGACGCTCCCGATCACTCAGGCTGCCCAGCCGCGCCGAATTCAAGTGCAGACCAGCGGGAGCGGCGAACGTCAGATCGAGGTCGAGGCGGAGCCGGCGGAACCGGCTAACCCCTCCGAGGAGTCCACCCAGAGCGAGTCGTAAACGGCGACGCCGAGAAGTGAGGAGATCTTCATGTCACAGCTGCTGGTATTTGGAGTCGACAGCCCTCAGACGGCGGAGAAGGTGCTCGACCTGGCAGGCGATCTGGCGAAGCAACAACTGCTGGAGCTGGCGGACGCAGCCTGGGTAGAACGCACCCCGGACGGCAAGGTCAAGCTTCACCAGTCAGTGAACTTGACTGCGGCCATGGCCGGGACGGGCGCGGTGACCGGGGCGCTGTGGGGCACCTTGATCGGGTTATTGTTCCTCAACCCGTTGGCCGGTGCGGTGGTCGGGGCTGGTGTGGGTGCTGGAACAGGTGCAGTAACCGGATCCTTGACCGATATTGGAGTCGACGACAACCTAATCCGCGAGATAGGGGAGACACTCGAGCCCGGCAAGGCCGCCGTGTTTTTCCTGGCTCGGAACGCCACCGTGGACCGGGTCATCGAGGCCCTCAAGCCGTACAACCCGCGAGTCATTCAGACTAATTTGAGCGTGGATAGCGAACGCGAGCTGATCGAGGCGCTGCAAGGCAAGAACATCGGTGCGGAAGCGGGCAGCGCGGCGCAGCCGCCGAGCAGCTAAGCCTCATTGGTCAATTGCCAGGCCGATCGCGGTCAATGCGATGCTCGAGCGTGCGTGCCGCCTACTGCGCCAGAAATCCCCCGTCAACGTGAAGTATTGCGCCAGTGATAAAGGACGCTCGGATAGAACATCGTCGCGCGACGACGGTGGGAGGCAGCGTCGAGATCACTGCAACCCCGTCGCGCGGCGTCTCCGGGAGCCGTCTGACCTTCGACGTACAGGCGATCGACGGCTCAGGACAGCTCGTCGCTGCAGGCCAAATCGACCGGGCGGTCCTTCATCGGCAACGCTTCCTGCCTCGGCGTCCGCAGACGCCGGTCACCAATGAAATGGATTCGACGGAGTGGGCCGGGCTCGTTTGGCGTCATGGTCGCACCGACCAGCTGGACGGTGACTCTGGAAATCCCGGTCTGGATAGTTGTCGTGGCGGGACATCTAGGTTTGAAGGGAGCGGTGCTCAAAGCGGTTCGGTGCCGCGTGCCTCGTCGGCCTGGGCTGAAGTCGGTTCGCTGACTATGAGGGGCTGGTCGCGGAGATCTTGGATGACCAAGCGGACGGAGATCCGTCGGAAGGCGTGCCTGATGAATTCTCCGGCGTCCACCTCGGGTATGTCGAACCGGACGACAGGAATCTGACCCCGGCTCAGGCCCAGCTCAACAATCTCCTCCAGTCGAGCAACCGAATGCACAGACCGATCGAACGCATAAACAGCTGCAGTCGTTGGACCGTCTACGTTCAGCTCGATTCCCACGATCGTGTAGCGATCTCGATCGATCTGCGCGAGCTCATAGAGGCTGGGTCGGTCCATGACCGCTTCGGCGTCATCGGCCGCAACCGTCCCCACATAGTCAGTGAAGCGCGTGGTCGCTGGACCAAGCGCTCGTCTCTGAGGATCCATTCCGGCACATTCCCACAGCTTGGTGAACGGAGGGTGTCAAAGTGTGCGGCTCGATGTTGGCCTCGCCAGTATCCGCTCGGTCGCGGCGTCGGCGTAGCGCCTGGGCTGTACGACGGTGGGATGGTCCCGGCCGGCTGATCTTGATCATTCTCGGTGAGACGATGGCCACGGCTCCAGCCGCGTCCTTTGCGGAAAGGTTTCCCGCCGCTTCGGCTGGGATCTACATGCCGGCGATCTTGGCCCGTTCGTCTGCGTAGACACGCGCGTCCAGCGCGTCCAGCACTGCCAATTGCGCGTCGTAGACCATCCAGACGGCGTAGTCGATAGCGTCGGCTGCATCCTGCTCGGCCCAATCCGCGTCCTTGGCTGCAGCCTTGGCGTCCAGCTGATCAGCCCTCTTGTCGATCTTCGCCTTGATGTCCTCTCTTTTGGCTGCAGCATCGGCCTTCATCTGCGCCCACTTGCTCTGGGCTCGATCGGCGGCCTCCCCAGCTTGCTGCTTCGCGTCTTCCATGGCCTGCTTCGCCTCGTCTTGTGCCTGATCGACGCGCTGCTTGAGTTGGTCGCGGTTCTCCGCGGTTGCTGCCCGCGCGGTCGCCACCGTTTCGTTGACCTTGGCTTGAAGATTTTCGAGCTTTGCGGAAAAGTCCATCGGTGCTCCTCGAAGGCCCAGATGCCGACCGGAATGTCGGACGCTCAAGACCATCAAATCGCTCCTTCAACCCGAGCACAACCGCACGATGACCGGGCCGACAGCGCACCGGAGTAGCGCGCGGCCGCACCAGAGCTGTCGCTGTCACGGGTCGAGACCGCTTCATTCACGCCCGTTGTCGGATCAATAGCGGAGGAGCCCGGTGGCCAGTAGCGGGGATTGATCTTCTCAGCGCCGACGACACGATCAAGGCGGCGATCGTGATGCGTCTTGGTGATCATGATCCCACGGCGTCTCAGCCGTCTTCGGTCCCCGCGTCAGCTTGGCTGTGCCATCGACCGTCTGGCTTATGGCGCATCAGGTAGCCAGTGATCTCTGGCGAGCGCAGCCGGTCTGACGAGCTGGCAGAGGGCAGCGAAGCCATCGTCGCTCCCCGGCCAAGCCGCCCGAAGGTCCTTTACGGAGACGCGGCGACACACGCTGCGCAGTACGAGAACAACGACTATGGCGTCATCGGCATACCCGAGGATGGGAATGAAGTCGGGGATCACGTCGATCGGTATGGCCAGGTAGACCAACAGCAGGGCAACCCGGACGCGGACCCCGGTCGGGAGGTCTCGATTGGTGGTCAGTCGTCGCAGCAACCGGAGCAGGTCAGGAAGAAGACGCAGCGACTCCTTCAGGAAATCGCCCTTGGGTCGCCGGATGGCTAACGCGATCACCAATGCGAGCCAGGACAGCAGCAACGCGGCGGCGACACCGACGATCACGTCGAGCCAGACTTGGCCGGTCACGGCGCGTCCTCAACGACTGCCAGACCAAATGCGCTGCTTCGGCGGCTGTCCGTCTCGCCCTCGCCGAACTCGGCAGTCAAGGCGGCGGCCTCGAAGCCTGCCAATGCGTCACGGCACTGTTGAACGGCTGCCCGGGCGGTACTGCCAGCCGCGGCCTGGAAGTAGTCGCGTGCGGTGATGGCCGCCAGCCACTTCTCGAACCGTTCGAGGTCGGCTTCGGATTCCTCGACTTCGGTATAGGTGGCGCGACCGCGGGCCGTTTCCACGGCGATCTCCGACAAGAATGCGGGCACCCGCTCAAGGACCTCTCGGTACTCCCCGTCTCGTTCACTGCGCTGTTCAGCGACCAGGGCGTCGTGGTCTGAGCCTTCAACCTGGATCGTCAAGTTGCGCACGGTGCCTCCCTTTGCTTGGACGCGAAGCAGGATCGGCTGCAGCGCCGAACGCACCTCCGGCCGGTTCGGAAGCAGGCAGACGGACTTTTGCAGGTACAACGCGCCGAGTCGGCGGAGCTGGCGCCAGA
>DATCXA010000572.1:0-3435 GCA_036566085.1 Propionibacteriaceae bacterium | reverse complement strand
CTGCCGCTGAGCGGCTTGCCTCGGCAGCTCATCTCCGGTCGGCCGGAAGTTTCCGGGCGGCCCTCGGCCTGCTCGAGATCGCCGGAGACCAGGCGCGGCAAGCAGGCAGGATCGACCTTCAGGCGCGCATCCTCGGGCAGGAGGGCAATGTACGTGCCCGGATGGGAGAGGGACGCCCCGCGGTGGAGCTGGTCCGGACGGGCCTGGCGATGGCGTTGGAGCATGGGCTTACCGGCTTTGCCGATATCTACCAGCGGCTGGCGGACGCGCTCGAACACGCCGGTGATTATTCGGCTGCCAAGGAGACCTACGAGGAGGCATTCAGTTTCTGCGCCACCAATGCACTTGAGCCCACTGCCCAGCTCTGCCGGGCCTGCCTGACCGCGGTGTTGCGGCAATCAGGGGACTGGGATCGCGCGGTTACGCTCTGTCGTCAGGTCATCGCTTCGTCAGAAACGACGTTGCACGGCCGGGCCGTTGCTACCGGAATGCTCGGCTCGATCCTCGGCCTGCGGGGTCAGGCCAAGCGGGCTCGGCCGCTATTGCACGAAGCGCTCACCCTGGCGCGCCGGATCGAATTGGCAGCAATGGAGCTGTTGTCGACGTGGGGGCTGGCCGTCGTCGACCAAGTCGAGGGGGCGACCGAGTCGGCGGCAGGTCACTGCTGGTCCATCCTGGAGCGGTGGAAGCAGACCGAGGATCGTCACTATGTGATCTCGCTGTTGCGCTGGGCGACCACCTTCTTCGCCGAATCGGGCGATGCTGCCGGCGCTCGGAGCTGCGCGGCAGCACTGGCTCGAGTGGCCGAGGATGTGGGCCACAACGAGGCGATGTCGGCGCTCTCGCATGCCCTGGGTGAAACAGCTCTCCTGGATGGTGCCGCCGAGCAGGCGGCTGGTCACTTCGGCCGGGCGCTGATACTCCTGCATGGCGTGGATGCTCCGATCGATCGTGCCGAGTCCGAGCGCCGCGCGGCTGCCGCGTTGATCTTGCTGGATCGGCGCGAGGAAGCTATCGAGCATTTGATCTCAGCTCACCGCACACTGCGTCGACTCGGTGCTCGGCCGCTGATGGAACGCGTCAATGCCAACCTTGGGGAGCTGGGCGAACGAGCCGAACGGCGCCTCAGTCGTCGCGCGTTGGCGCAGGCCGCCAACGGCAATCTCTCCCGGCGGGAAGTCGAGGTCGTCCGGTTGGTTGCCATGGGCCATACCAGCAGGGAGATTGCCCGTGAGCTGTTCTTGAGCCCTCGTACGGTGGAGTCCCACGTCAGCAGCATCTTGTTGAAGCTTGATTGCCGCTCTCGGGCCGACGCGGCGCGGCGGGCCAGTGAGCTGGGTCTGCTGGGAGCTAGCTAGCGATCGGCTCGGCATCTTGACGTACTGGCGGGGTTGGTCACCGGCTAGCGTGGATCCGTGCGGTTGGCTACCTGGAACGTGAATTCGATCAAGCAGCGGATACCGCGGCTCTTGCCATGGTTGGATCAGCGACAACCCGACGTGGTGTGCCTGCAAGAGACCAAGCTCGCCGACGACGCCTTCGCTGCGATGTTGGAAGAGCAGCTGGTGAGCCGGGGCTATGAGTTCGCCACTCACGGTGAGGTGCAGTGGAATGGTGTCGCGATCTTGTCGAAGATCGGACTTGACGACGTCGTACCAGGAGTAGCTGGGGCGCCGGGCTTTCCGAATCCAGAGGCACGCGCCGTAGCGGCGACCTGCGGCGGCATTCGGGTGCATTCGGTGTACGTGCCCAACGGTCGAGTGCCCGGTTCGGACCACTACCAATACAAGCTCGACTGGCTGACAGCTCTTGCGCATGATCTCAGCGCTGGTCCTGACAATGCTGTCGTATGTGGCGACATGAACATTGCCCCCACCGATGAGGATGTCTTCGACCCCGAGGCGTACATCGGCCAAACCCATGTCACGGCTCCGGAGCGCGATGCGCTCGGGCAGCTGCAGGCGCTTGGCCTGCGGGATGTCGTCCGGGATCGCTGGCCGGGCAAGCGAGTGTTCACCTACTGGGACTACCGTGCCGGCATGTTCCACCAGGACCTAGGCATGCGGATTGATCTTGTGTTAGCAACTGCGCCGGTTGCTGAGCGGGTACGCGCGGCCTGGGTGGATCGGCAAGCGCGTAAGGGCTCCGGGCCGAGCGATCACGCCCCGGTCATGGTGGACCTGGACGAAGCTCCCAACGGCGACATCGGCCCGGTGGTCCCACCACCCTCAGCGCCGGCCACGCGGCGAGTGACTCTGCCGCAGAGCCGCGGACGCTGAAGTCGCGGCTGACGCTCCTCCTTAGGAAAGTGGTCACGAACAACAGGGCTGAATCGATTCAGCCGTGTTGTTGGCGACCACTTTCGAGTGTTGTGATCAGTACAGAAGCTTGAGCATTTTTGCGTATTGACGCCGACATCCTGCGGTCGTAACGTCCGCAGAGCAGAGCTTTTTCAATTCCTAACCACATTGATCGGAGGCACCGCTATGTTCGCTCAGGTCATCCAGGGCAAGACATCAAATCCAGAGGGGCTGGATGCCGCGCTAAACCAGTGGCAGCAAGATCTTGCGCCCGGCGCGAATGGTTGGCTTGGCAGTACGAGCGGAGTGACCGAAGACGGTCGGGCGATCGCGGTCGTCCGCTTTGAGTCCGAGGAGGCTGCCCGGCGTAACAGCAATCGCCCGGAACAGGATCGCTGGTGGTCTGAGACCTCAAAGCTTTTCGACGGACAACCGACCTTCCGCGACAGCACCGATGTGACCGTCGACGTCCAGGGCGATCCCGATCAAGCCGGCTTTGTCCAAATCATGCAGGGTCGCAGCAGTGATCCGGAGCGTGCCCGCAAGCTGATGGACCAAGACGCCGACAAGTGGGCCGAATTTCGCCCGGACGTCGTCGGCAGTGTCACCATCGGCCACGAAGATGGCGGCTACACCATGGTCTTGTATTTCACGTCCGAGGCCGAGGCGCGCGAAGCAGAGCGCAAAGAGCCACCGCCGGAATTGCAGGCACAAATGGAGGAGATGAACAAGCTCTCCGTCGGAGAAACCGAGTTCTTCGACCTCAAGCAGCCCAGGATCATCTCTCCATAGTGATCAACTAGCCCCGGCGATCGTCGCGCGCGTTCAACGGCTGCACTCTCATCCCTCGCGGGTGATGTGTTTGCTGCCCTCATCGGATACATCTGAGGTGCTGTCCGGGAAGGGAGCGGCATGACAGTAAGGCCGGTTGGCCTCAACGGCGCGATCGCGTGGCTGTTCATCATCGGCTCGGCGCTCTTCGCACTGGGATCGGTGCCGGCGTACGTCAACGCAGTGGGAACGACTGCGGATAGCGTGACCTATTTCGTCGGCTCAATCTTCTTCACGGCCGCCTCATTCAGCCAGCTTGTGCAAGCCCAGACGCCGGCAATGACCCGGGTTGACCACGACTCAC
>DATCXA010000567.1:0-9699 GCA_036566085.1 Propionibacteriaceae bacterium | reverse complement strand
GTAGCCGATGAGCAGCGCGACGTGGTGCACTTCGCGCACGTCGCCGGCCTCCACGATCAATCCGACCTGCGTCCGCGTCTTCTCCCGGACCAGGTGATGGTGGACGGCCGCGGTCAGCAGCAGCGATGGGATTGGCGCCTGGTCGGCGGTGGAGTGCCGATCCGACAAGACAATGATTCGGGCACCGTTGGCGATTGCCCCGGAGATCTCAGCGCAGAGCTCATCGAGCTTTGCTGTCAGCGCGGCGGCGCCGCCGTCGACCTGGTAGAGGCCGCGGGCGACATAGGTCTGATATCCGGGCAGGTCACCTTCACGGTTGATCTTGACAATCTTGGTGAGGTCATCGTCATCCAGGACGGGGAAGGGCAGTACCAGCCGGCGACATGATGCTGGACCCGGATTGAGGAGATTACATTCCGGACCGATCGTGTTGTACAGCGAGGTCACCAATTCCTCGCGAATGGCATCCAACGGTGGGTTGGTCACCTGCGCAAAGAGCTGGGCGAAGTAGTCGAACAGCAGTCGCGGCTTATCGCTGAGCGCCGCCAGCGGTGTGTCGGTGCCCATGGAACCGAGCGGCTCGACACCGGTCGAGGCCATTGGCGCCAAGATCAGCCGCAGTTCCTCCTCGGTGTAGCCGAAGACCTGCTGGCGTCGAGTGACCGAGGCGTGCGTATGGACGACATGCTCTCTGTCCGGCAGGTCGGACAGCAAGATCCTGCCTCCAATAAGCCACTCACCATACGGTGCGGCTGCGGCAAGCTGAGCTTTGACCTCCTCGTCAGAGATGATCCGGTGCTGTCCAAGATCAACAAGAAACATTCGGCCTGGCTGCAGCCGGCCCTTCTGGACGATCTTGTCCTGAGGAATGTCCAGTACTCCGGCCTCGGAAGCCAGCACCACAAGGCCGTCGTCGGTGACCCAGAAGCGACCAGGTCGCAGACCGTTGCGATCCAGCACGGCGCCGACGACCGTACCGTCGGTGAACACAACTGCAGCTGGGCCGTCCCACGGCTCCATGAGGCAGGAATGAAACGCGTAGAACTCCCGGCGCGCCGAATCCATCTGGCTGTTGTTCTCCCAGGCCTCTGGGATCATCATCAGCATCGCATGCGGCAGCGAGCGTCCACCGAGGTGCAACAGCTCCACGACTTCATCAAAGGAGGCGGAGTCTGATGCATCGGGGGTACAGATCGGGAACAACCGGTCCAGATCGCCCGGGATGACATCACTAGCCAGCAATGCTTCCCGAGCTCGCATCCAGTTGCGATTGCCCATCACGGTGTTGATCTCACCGTTGTGAGCGATCATCCGGTACGGATGGGACAGCTCCCAGGCGGGAAACGTATTGGTGGAGAAGCGGGAGTGCACCACCACGAGCGCGCTCGCCATTCGTTGGTCCAAAAGCTCCGGGAAGACCTGAGGCAGCTGCTGAGTGGTCAACATGCCCTTGTAGACGATCGTTCGGGCGGACAGCGATGCGAAGTAAATGCCGGTCTCGTGCTCGGCTCTGCGACGTAGGCCGTAGGTCAGTCGGTCCAGCGCAATACCCATCAGCGGTGCGCCCTTGGCAGTAACGAACAGCTGCTCGAAGTAGGGCATGTTCGACCTGGTGACATCGCTCAGCGACGAGTCATCGGTAGGCACTCGGCGCCAGCCGAGTACGCGCAGGTTCTCCTCTGCCGCGATCTGCTCGATGCTGGCCTTCGCCTTCGCGGCTAGCTCGGGATCGGTAGGCAGGAAGGCGTTACCCACCGCGTACGCGCCCTGCCGGGGAAGTTCGAACTCCACCTCACTACGGAAGAAACCGTCCGGAATCTGCAGCAACATGCCTGCGCCGTCGCCGGTCTTTGGGTCCGAGCCGACCGCGCCGCGATGGTCGAGATTGCGCAATGCCTGCAGACCCTTGGCAACGACGGCGTTACTGGGCACCCCATCCAAGGTCGCAACAAACGCAACGCCACATGCGTCATGTTCGAACGCGGGATCGTAGAGGCCCTCAGCCTGACGAAACGATGCATTCCGGGACGGCCGGGTCGGCCCGGCCGTGGACAGGGCATGAGCAGTTGTCACGGAACCAACTCCCATCGTCAAAGCCGGTCAGCAGAGTTGGGGTTCTCTGCCGCGGTCACGGCTGAGCGGCACGGCTCCCGAGCAAACGTGCACACTACAGAGCTTGCAGGACAACATTGGCCCAAAGTTGATGGAAAGGGTAACGCACGCAGCAGGGATCACGGAACGTGAAAACTGCCGCATGCTACGAGGTCGCAGTCGGGTCCTTGGTTGGCGCCTGTCTCGCCGATTCGCTGTCCGACAAATTGTCTGTCTCAACCGGAGAGTCAGTGGATGCTGTCTCGGTAATGCCGCGCTTCTCGACATATTCCACAGCTGGCAGCCCGATGCCCTCAACCACTTCTTCGCGGCCAGGCCTGTTCCGGATTAGCCAAATCAGCCACACGAGTGCGGTGATGAAGCCGATGAGCGCTGTGTAGTTGTTGAGTCTGAATCCGCCGATCTCATTGACGGTGTCGATCCGGAGCGCCTCGATCCAAAACCGACCGGCGGTGTACAGCAACACATAGAGTGCGAAAACCTTGCCGTGTCCGAGCCGGAATCGACGATCGAGCCAGACCAGAAGAGCTGCGGCTGCGAGATTCCACAACATCTCGTACAGAAACGTCGGGTGAAATGTCGTGAACTGCTCGTAGCCCTCCGGTCGGTACTGCGGCGCAATCTGCAGCGCCCAGGGCAATGTGGTGGGGCGGCCGAACAGCTCCTGGTTGAACCAGTTGCCTAGCCGGCCGATGGCTTGTGCCACCAAGATGGCCGGCGCTACCGCATCGAGTACGGCGGGAAAGGCGATCCTGCGACGCCGAGCCACCAGATAGCCACCGAGAACGCCGAACGCGATGGCTCCCCAGACACCGAGGCCACCTTCCCAGATCTTCAACGCGTTCAGCGGGTGCCGACCTGGTCCGAAGTAGAGCTGGTAGTCGGTAATCACGTGATAGAGCCGAGCGCCGACGATTCCGAACGGCACGCCGACCACGACCATCAGCTCCAAACTGTCGGCGGTGCCACCCCGGGCGCGCCAGCGACGCGTCGCAATGATCATTGCGACGATGATGCCCGCGATGATGCATAGCGCGTACGCCCGAATTGGCAGCGGGCCAATGTGCCAAATATTGGTACTGGGGCTCGGGATGGATAGGACGACGTGCGCCCAGGCGGTCGTCACCGGGCCGGCCTCATTACGCCTATCATCTCTCCGCTTTCGCTCGCGATCCGGGGACCTACGTTAACCCAGGGCTCTGTTGATTGCTCCGCTCGCTCCATGTGGAGCTCATCTTTAGCTTGTTACTTCTGAGCGGCGTCGTTGATCATTGTCTTAAGTGCCTCAGGTGTCAGCGTTGCAATATCAACTTCCTTGCCATTGATCAACATGGTCGGTGTCTGATCGACGCCATTGGTGTCCGCGGCGGCGTTCATCGAGGTCACCCAGTCGGCATGCGCCCGCCGCGTGACACAGGTCCGGAACGCCTCGGTGGGCGATCCGCCCACCTTGGTTGCGAGATCGATCAATTGCGGATCACTCCACTGCAACGTGTGGTTGGCAAACAGCCCCAGGTAGTAAGCCTGACCGAAGCCGGCCTCGGCCGCGCATGCCATCGCATTCGCCGCAGTCAGAGAACCCTCGTCGATGAACGCCATGGGATAGAGCTCGACTCGAGCGGATCCAGCTTCCTGTGCTTGGGTAATGGTCGATCCGAACTGTTCCTCGAACTCGGCACAGTGCGGGCAGTGGAAGTCCTCGTACAGGGTGATCGTGACCGGGGCCTCGGCCGAGCCGAGTGGAATCGGGCGTCCATTGGTAACGGTGACTGGGCTTGCCGAGGCCGAGACCGAAGATACCGAGGATGGTGCCCGGCTGGCGCGCCAAGCCTGGAATGCGATCCCACCAGCCACCACGATCACCACGAACGCAGCGATAACCATGATCAAGATCCGCCGGTCGCGCTTACGAGCCGCCGCCTGCTCGGCAGCGAGCCGGGCGCGCTCGCGGGCATTCACATTCTTCGGACTGCTCACCTTCTTGTCCCCGCCGACCCGATTGGCGCCGCCAACGTTTCTGGCCCCGTGTCTACCTTCTTGGCACTGCTCACCGCGATGCCTCCGTCAGGTGTCTCGTTGTTAGGCGATCAAGCGAAAACCGGCTGCGCGGTTGCCACATCAGCCACGCGGCGAGCAGCAACAGGCCAACATCACGAACGATCTCGGTGCCGTAAGCGGTTTGCCCGGGTGCTACATCGCCCCCGCCACCGAAGCACCCGCAATCAATGCTTAGCCCTCGCACTGCGGCAGAGAGGACAGCAGCGATGAACACTATGAGCAGCACTGCCGCAGCAGCTGCGACGACACGGGTAGCAATGCCGGCTAGCAGCAAAAGCCCGAGCGCGATCTCGGCAAACGGCAGTCCCCAGCCCACCACGGTCGCGACGGAGACCGGCAGCAGACGGTAGGCCCGCACGGCGGCAACCGAGGACTGCGGATCGATGACTTTGAGGCCTCCGGCGACCAGAAACACTCCGCCGAGCACCAGCCGTGCAGCGGTTGAGACCCACAGGGAAGTTGCGGCGAGTCGTGATTCGGTGATAGTGGAGGAACTCAACGTGACCGTTCCACCAAGAGGGCAAAGTCGTGCTTGAGTGCCGCGATCGGAGTGCCTGGCGTCCAGAGCACGACGCCTGAGTCACGGCTGAAGCCGATCACCTGGGCCGAGTGCCCCACCTCATATCCTCCACTCGGAAGTTTCTCCACACCCTCGATGTCTACCCCCACTTGGGTTGCGGCCCTTTTGATCGTCGGCAGCGGACCGGTGAGACCGACAAATGAAGGGTCGAACCGATCAAGATAGCGCCGGATCGGTTTCTCCGTGTCGCGGGCGGGGTCGGTGGTCACGAAGATGAACTGGATCTGATCTCGATCTGCTGGCGCCAGCCGCTTCATGGCTAGCGCGACGTCGGAAAGCACCGTGATACAGACATCCGGGCAATGGGTGTAGCCGAAGAAGAGCAATGTGACTGGCTTGGATGGCGTTGTGGCCAAGTTGTACGGACGCCCAGACGTGTCGGTCAAGGACATCTCAGGCATCGAATACGGTTCCGGCAGCGAAGATCCGCCCGTGTAACCAGCCGGATCGGCGTTCCGTTGGCCGGTTGGCCCGCTTGGTGCCGCGATGCAGCCGGAGATCAACAGCAGGACAACGACCGCCAGGAGTGAACGGGCTGCCATGCTGAACGGTAAGGGCCGGCTCACGTCCCGACTAACCCTGGTGATCGCCCTGAAGTTCCCGTTTTCGTTGGTCCAGCCGTGGGGGCTGGCGAACGCTCGCCCTCGGGCACGTCGCGGCCGGCGCGTACGCCTGCGGCAAGATCACCGACAAGTGCCCGGAGTCCGCTCAAATCCTCCGGGCGCCCGGCATCTTCGGCATCCACCAGCGTCTTCACGAGCGCGGAGCCGACAATCACAAGATCAGCGAACCTCGTCAGGTCCGCGGCTTGAGCCCCATTGGATACGCCCAGGCCGACCCCGACAAGCGCAGCCGGATCGACCGCACGTATCCGTTGCACCAACTCCGGAGCAGCCGCGGAGCTTTGCGTGCGGGGGCCGGTGACTCCCATCAGCGACGTCGCGTAGACCCAGCCTCTGCAGGCTGCCACAGTGGAACTGAGGCGCTCGTCGGTTGACGAGGGAGAGACCAGGAATATCCGATCTAATCCGTGATCATCAGAGGCCGATACCCACTCTGCTGCCTCATCTGGAGTGAGGTCCGGAGTGATCGCTCCGGCGCCTCCCGCTGCGGCAAGATCGCGAGCAAATCGGTCGGCGCCGTAGCGTTCCACCAGGTTCCAGTAGGTCATCACAACAGCCGGTGTGCCGGAGTTCGCAACAGCTTCAACCGCCGCAAACGCGTCCCTGGTCCGCGTGCCGCGCTCCAGCGCCCGGGTACCGGCGCGTTGGATGGTGACGCCATCCATGACCGGATCGCTATAGGGAATTCCGACTTCGACGAGGTCAACACCCTCAGACTCCCCCTCACCAGTGAGAGCCTTGAAGGCCCGCAGGGATATCTCCACCGTCGGGTAGCCCACGTGCAAGAAGCCGGCCAGCGCTCCGCGACCCTGATGTCGGACCTCAAGCAGCACGTGCCCGGTGTGCCCGGGATCGACGGTCACCGCTTCGACCCGGCGCCACTCGGAGTAGCGCCGGTCGACTCGGGTCCGGTCCCGGGAGGCGCAGACTCTGACGACGTGCCAGCGGTGTCAAGACCGAACCAGGCGATCGCGGTATTCACGTCCTTGTCGCCGCGGCCGGAAAGGTTGACCAAGATCAACGGCGGCTCACCGGACTCGGTGGTCCCCAAACGGGGACCCAGCTTGAGCACTCCTGCCAGCGCGTGTGCCGACTCGATTGCCGGGACGATTCCCTCCGTGCGCGACAGGAGCTGGAAAGCGTCCATTGCCTCGGCGTCGGTGATCGGCTCGTAGTGCGCGCGACCGACCTCGGCGAGCCAGGAGTGCTCGGGTCCTACGCCGGGGTAGTCCAATCCAGCGGAGATGGAATGGGACGCCTTGGTTTGGCCGTCCTCGTCTTGGAGCACGAATGTGCGCATGCCATGCAGCACGCCGATCTCTCCCGCCGAGATAGTCGCGGCATGCCGCTCCGTCTCAATGCCCTCTCCGCCAGCCTCGAATCCGTAAAGCGCGACATCGGCGTCGGGAATGAAATCGGCGAAGATGCCGAGCGCATTCGAACCACCACCAACACATGCCGCCACTGCATCGGGCAGTCGGCCGTAGCGATCAAGAAGCTGAGCGCGCGCCTCGGTACTGATCACCCGCTGGAACTCGCGGACCATCATCGGGAAGGGATGTGGACCCGCCACCGAGCCGATTACATAGTGGGTGTTGTCGACCGAGGCGACCCAGTCACGCATGGCGTCGTTCATGGCGTCCTTCAGCGTCTGGGTGCCCGACTCAACAGCAATCACCTCAGCCCCAAGTAACCGCATGCGAGCCACGTTGAGTGCTTGCCGCTCGGTGTCGATCTTGCCCATGTAAACGGCGCAGTCGAGGCCGAACAGCGCCGCCGCAGTGGCGGTTGCCACGCCGTGCTGACCGGCACCCGTCTCCGCGATAACGCGGGTCTTCCCCATCCGCCTGGTCAGCAAGGCTTGGCCGATGACATTGTTGATCTTGTGCGAGCCGGTGTGGTTCAGATCTTCGCGCTTGAGCACAATGATCGGAAGCTGACCAGCCGGGGTAAGCATGGCGTGCTGACTGAACCGCCTCGCCTCGGTGATCGGGCTCGGCCGCCCCGTGTAGTCGGCCAGCAGCTCACCGAGCTCGGCCCTGAAGGCCGGATCTGCCATAGCTGAATGGAACTCCCGTTCCAGTTGCAGTAGCGCCGCGTACAGCGCCTCGGGGACGAATCTGCCGCCGAATCGGTCGAAGTGGCCGCTGGCATCCGGTAAGGAGGCGGCTGGCTGCGACGGAGCCCCCGCGCTCGCGCCCGGCTGCGATAGCGGCCCTGAGGGCGCCGACTGCTGAGGCAGCCTCGAGGTATCACCGAACTGCCTTGACACTGAAGTTCCTTACTGTGATGTCCGTGTGAGGCTGGCGCCGAGCCTGGGAGCGCAGGGCCAAAGGAGGCCTTGGCTAGGACTTGTGCACCGCCGGATGCGCTCCCGCGGCCACCAAGTCCGCCACGCCGCTGCGTGGATCCCGACCTGTTACCAGTGCCTCGCCGACGAGCACCACGTCTGCGCCGGCGCGGGCCAAGTCGATCACGTCGTGTGGTCCGCGTACGCCGGACTCCGCTATCCGGACAATGTTGTCCGGAATGAGTGGCGCCAGTTGGGCGAAGATTGCGGGATCGACATTGAGGGTCTGCAGATTGCGAGCGTTGACGCCGATGATCGAGGCGCCCGCGTCGACTGCCCGTCGTACCTCCTCAGCCGTGTGCACCTCGACCAAAGGGGTGAGTCCGATAGAACGTGCCCGCTCAACAAGCGATACCAACTCGGGGTCTGACAGGGCAGCGACGATCAACAGCACCAGATCGGCTCCAGCAGCACGCGCCTCGAAGAGCTGGTAGGCGGTAACGATGAAGTCCTTACGGAGAACGGGAATGTCAACCGCGCAGCGGACCCGTACAAGATCATCCAACGATCCTGCGAAGTGCCGCTGCTCCGTTAGCACCGAAATAGCGGCGGCACCGCCGGCCTCGTATTCCACTGCCAGCGCTGCCGGGTCGGATATCTCAGCCAACGTGCCCTTGCTCGGGCTGGACCGTTTGACTTCGGCTATTACGGCCACACCGGGGCCACGGAACCGCGGCATCGGATCGATGGCGGCGTCGACATGCTGACATCTTTCCTTCAGTCGTTCCAGCGGAACCTGGCTCTGTTGAGCAGCCAGATCCTGCCGGACCCCGGCAATGATGTCATCTAAGGCACCCACGATCAGCCCTATCAGTGTGCGCCGTAGCCCATACGCTGCAGGACCACCGTCACAATTAGCGCGACCACCGCCAAACCGACGGCTGCCCAGAACATTGGCCATATTTGGAAGACCACCGCGATCGCACCGACGATGAACGCCACCAGCGCAATGACTGATCCGGTCCACGCTGCTACGGTGCGGCCGTGGTGCACGTGCTTGCCGCGCCGGTTTTTCGGACGTACCAGATCTGAGTGCTGTGCTGGCTCCTGGGCTGTGCCTGCCATGGTTCGTTCCCTCGTTTCTGCTGATCGGGATCTGCATTCCGAGCACGTACCGCTCAGACTGCGCTACGTCTCGCGCTCCCCGTGCCCTCGCTGCACCTGGCCCGCATTGGGGCTCCTGGGCGACCAGGGTGATTGCTGTGCCTGTTCGGTGGCATCCATTGTGTCTCCTGCGCTTCGATTGCGCATCTTGGGGTCTGCCGGGGTCAGCGTGTCGCGATCATTGAGAGTTGGATCGACTCCGGCATCCATGGCCTTCCAGAGCTCGGCGGGCTCCTCCGATGTAGCGGCCTGCGCCTTGTCTGACCTGGTTTGGAAACGGTCGGATCCAGCTGGCCAGTTGCCTGCGGTGATGACGGTCACCAGGGCGCCGCCGACGATCAGTAGTCCAGCAAGGGCGAAGATCCAGGGCCAAGCTGTCGCGGTGAGTCCGAAGTTATCCAGCAGAATGACATGACCGAGCTGACTGCGGACCGCATCAGGACGTGGACGCAGCCCAAATCCTCCGACCGAAGCAATCCCAACGCCGGCCACAAGCAACAGAGCCGCAACCACCCGGCGGCCGCGACTTCGCAGTGCCAGCATCAACAGCGCTCCGGCGAGCGCGACGATCGCGAGTGCTTGACTCAATCCGCCAGTGCTTTGACTTCCCGTGAACTTAACCCCCGCAGCCTCTCCGATACCACGCCACCACGGCTGTGCGCTCGCAATCAGTGCCAACGCGCCACCAGCCAGGAGGCAGCCGAAGGCCAGCCCACGGGATTTCATCGGGACCTGTCCCGAGGCGCAATGATCGAAGCCTGAGGTGTCACCGCCGCAAAATTTTCGGCAACCGAGATTGCCCGCACCACCGCAGCCGCCTTGTTCTGGGTTTCGGTGTCCTCGGTCGCGGGGTCGGAGTCAGCCACGATGCC
>DATCXA010000559.1:0-2649 GCA_036566085.1 Propionibacteriaceae bacterium | reverse complement strand
AGCGTCCAGGTCAGCACATACGCGAGCCCCGACTGCGTGGCCGCCGGCAGATACCAGCTCACCAAGATCAGTACAACAGCAAAACCGACAACCACGACGAATCCGTAGAAATTGCGAATCTGAAGCAACAACAGCGCGAGCAAGATCACGAAGAGCCAGAGCAGCCCGAGGCTGTGCCCGGCGATCAAGAGGGCGACCGCACCGAGCCCGACTAGAGCCGGTCCGAGGTAGCCGGCGAGGAGCATGATCACCATCCCCGGCCCCGTCGGTCGACCGCTCGAAACGGTTAGTCCGGATGTATCTGAGTGCAGCCGAATGCCTTGCAGGCGGCGGCCCGTCAACAGCGCCGCCACACCGTGAGCACCCTCATGAGTGATCGTGACGAGCATCCGGGTGTATGGCCAGACCAGTCGTGGCAGCACCAGCGCAGCTGCAATGGCGGCCGCCAGGGCGATGCCGACTGGAGCTGGTGGCGGCTGGACAGCAGTCGCCCGGCGCCATACCTCTGCTATTAGCTCCACACTCTCAAGCATGAACGATGCATGCCAAATGCGCCTGAGCTTGCCGAAGAGCGCATCCTGGCGTCCGCTACGAACCGGTCGTCAGAGGCTGCCGCTCCACAACATTCCCGTCGCTCCGCTGAGGCGTGCGGCAAACGCGATGGTTTGAGCATCGGTGAGACCACTGACGAAATCGATGATGCCGCGGCCCCTGCCCTTCCGCGCAAGCTCGGCGTCGGACACATCCCCGCTGAGCCACTCTGGGTGCTCCTTCGCAATCACCCTGTAGCCGATGGTCGCGGCATTCACCAGATCCAGCAGTCGTCGCGGCGCTCGGCTCGCGTCGATTCGATCAGAAAGCCAGTCGTCGAATGCAAGGGCGAGGTGCTCGACGGTTTGCTCCTGGCCGCGCTGGAACATCGCGAGATCCGGCCGGTCCAAGATGAAGTACTGGTTGACGAACTTCAATACCGACACTTCATGCCATGCCGGTGCATCCATGGACACGTAACCGGAGCGTACGGCGGGCAGCGGGTTGGGGTGGACTGAGCTGATCATGTGGTCGATCCAGCGGGAGGTGAAGCCGGAGATAGCACGGTCGGAAGCCATCGATCCGTCGTACGGCGTGGCCAAGACACCATCGACGAACTCCTCTCCGACGCTCCGGACGGCAGTCGCAAAGATCTCCTCGTCGAAGATCCAGCTGTCCCGGCGCTGCAGTCGTCGACGCAGCCGCTCCAGGCCCGCTCCGGGGCGCCTCCGCGCTTGGCTGAGATCGTCGTCACCAAGATCAGCAAACTCGGCCCGGCCGTTCTCCCATGATCGAAACTCGCCGGAGACGGGTGAGAACTGAAGCACGCCAGAACGATGAAAGTCCTCGACGTCATGCAGCGAGTAGGCAATGTCATCGGCAAGATCCATCACCGAGCACTCCAGAGTCTGCCGGCCAGGCGGAAGATCCGGAAATGCGCTAATCGCTTCAAGCATCTGCGGTAGGTCGATGATGTAGGCGGAGAACTTCGCCGCTCCTTTGCCGCGCCTGTGCCCGGCACCGCGCGGGGGTGTGGGCCAGTCCGTGGGATGCGGATCGGGATAGTGGAAGCGGGCCCAGGGATACTTCAGCACCGCAGCCCGAGTCGCGGCGGTGAGGTTGAGCCCTTGGTCGCTAGGTCCAAGGACCTCTAATTCGGTGAGTATACGGAAGGTTTGCGCGTTGCCCTCAAAGCCGTCGGCCAGTCCGAATCGCTCCCGGGCCAGTCGATCAAGGACTCGCTCACCCAGGTGCCCGAACGGCGGATGCCCAAGATCATGAGCGTTGGCCGCTGCTTGTACCACGACATGATCAAGACCGCCAAGGTCACGGAGCAGATCGTAATCTTGGGTGCGCAGCAGCTGCACCGCGATGGCCCGGGCAACCGCTGCGACCTTGATCGTATGGGTCAGCCGATTGTGCACAACGCCGCTGGTCGCCGTCGAGGCAACGACCTGGGTGACGTCAGCCAACCGGGAGAACGCGCTCGCGAAACGGATCCGTTCCAGGTCGGTGCGGAACTCAGACTCCCCCGGCGGATACGGACGGTCCTGTTCAGGTCGCGACCTGGCCAGCCGGGCATCCATGGCTGGCACGCTACCGAAGGGCTCAGTAGTGTGACGTGGTACCAGCAACGATGGAGGGGAACCTGATGAGCGAGCCCGTGGATCCAACGACGACTCCGGCCTGGGGAAGACTGACGGCCCTGCACGAGGCGCTGCAGCCCGATCTGCGTGGCTGGTTCGCCGCGGATTCCTCGCGGGCGAAGTCATTCACCTTCCAAGCCGGTGATCTCGTCGTCGACCTCTCCAAGAACCTGATCAATGCTGACATTCTGAGTGCCCTTGTCGATCTTGCTGATCAGGTGGGCTTGGCCGAACGCCGAGACGCGATGCTGGCCGGCGAACACATCAACGTCACCGAGGACCGGGCGGTGTTGCACACGGCACTCCGGGCGCCCGAGGGGTCGAGTCTGGTGGTCGATGGGGTCGATGTCGTACCCGAGGTTCACAGTGTGCTCAACAAGATGTATGCCTTCGCCAACAAGGTGCGAAGCGGCGAATGGGTCGGCGTCACAGGCAAGCCCATTGCGACGGTGGTGAACATCGGAATCGGCGG
>DATCXA010000558.1:0-9782 GCA_036566085.1 Propionibacteriaceae bacterium | reverse complement strand
GCTGCGCCTGCTCCTGCGGCAGATGGGCAGGCGCCAGCAGCCGGCCGGCGTACTCGTCGGGGCTGCGAACATCGACCAGGCTCTTGGCGCCGATCGCGGCAACCACCTCGTCACGGAAGGCCCGAATGTCGAGATTGGGCTCGGTGGCGGTGTAGCTCGTTGCCGGTCGGGTGACCGTCTCGGTGCTCAACTGCCGAGCGTCGAGCTCCCACTTCTTGCGGCCACCGTCGAGCAGCAGTGCGTTCTCGTGCCCATACAGCTTGAAGTACCAGTATGCGTACGCGGCGAACCAGTTGTTATTGCCGCCGTAAAGGACGATGGTGTCGTCATTGCTGATGCCGCGTTCGGACAACAGCTTCTCGAACTGCTCCTTATTGATGAAATCGCGGCGGACCGGATCCTGCAGGTCTTTCTTCCAGTCGAGCTTGACAGCGCCTGGGATATGACCACCGTCGTACGCGGTGGTGTCCTCATCGACCTCGACAAGAACGATGTTCGGATCACCTGCATGCTCTTCAACCCAGTCAGCGTCGACGAGTACTTCTTGCCTGCTCATGTTGTGTCTTTCTCCTGATCGGTGTGTGGCTCAACGGCCAAGGGTGAGTACGGATGACCGTACGAAGGCGGGGAGGAGACGGTGGCGACGACGAGCCCTGTGCGGTCAGGGCTCGAGGCGACGAGAACGCGCCTCTACATTCGCCGCAGCTGACACAACGACGAACGCATCCGGCCGTGATCCACAGCACGCCGGCGGGTGAGCAGCAGCGCCCACGGTTTCGTCGATGTCACGAGGAGAAGACTAGGGGTCAAGCCGACTGCATCCCAACAAGCGGTCTCATAAAACGAGATGGCGTTTCAAATATTGGACACAGTACGGTACGGCAACGGGTTGAACGCGGTTCGTCATGCTTTCGGTACCGTGACTTTGGCCACAACTTTGGAGTACGCGATCAATCAGGCAATCCAACTCTGATCAGCCAGCTCGATCACGCTATGTGCCGCCGGCGAACGGCGGTAAAACTTCAACTTGTACGGCTTTACTCAGCTGCTGCTCAAGATCTTCCTGGTGAGCCACCCGTCGATCAATCAATATAGAGCTCACCTTGATAACCCTGTCGAAACGCGGATTCGACCGCTGCTGGCAGGCAAGCCGTAGCGCTTCGGCGACCGATTGAGCCTCAATTGCTTCCTCGGCGACGCCTGCTGCGGCCTTGGCCCCAGCCCAGTAATGAAGGAAAACAGACACCATTGCGTTACTCTCAAGCATGCATTCAGGCCATATCGGGGTGGGCTGAAGGCTAGCACCGGCACTGAATCCCTGAAGGTGAGGAGACCGCAATGGCCACCTTGCTGCTGCTAACCAACGACATGCACGCCTCCGCGGAGATACTCCCCGCGTTGGAACTCCTTCCCCACCAGGTCAAAGTCGCTCAGGCCGAAGCTACAGCGCTGCTCGACGCGCCGGCTGCCGACGTGATCTTGCTTGATGCTCGTCGCGACCTTGTCGGCGCCCGCTCGCTGTGTCGACTCATTGAGACGACCGGAAAAGAAGCACCCCTGCTCGTCATTGCCAGTGAAGGCGGGTTGGCGGCGCTGTCGGCCGACTGGGGTTTCGACGATCTGCTGCTCACTACCGCCGGCCCCGCCGAGGTCGACGTGCGGCTCCGCCTGGCCATGAGCCCTGCTATGGCCAACAACGTCGACCCGGTGATCCAGTCCGGCAACATTGTGATCGACGAGGCCGGCTACAGCGCGAAGCTCAACGGCGTACAGCTGGATCTCACCTACACCGAGTTCGAGCTGCTGAAGTACCTTGCGCAACACCCGGGACGGGTGTTCAGCCGTCAGCAACTGCTGAGCGATGTCTGGGGATACGACTATTACGGCGGAACGCGTACCGTCGATGTGCACGTCCGGCGGCTCCGCGCAAAACTCGGACCCGAGTACGAGTCGGTCATCGGCACTGTTCGCAATGTGGGCTATCGGTTTGTCACGCCGGTTGAAGAGTCGGCGCGACTCTCCAGCTAGTCCTTGCCCTAACGCTTGAGGTCACCTGTTAGTCATTGCGCATGCGGGACTGTTCTTTGAGACGGCGGATATGAGCCGGAAGAGTTCCCGGCGGGCCGCTCGGGCGCAGGAATTGCACGCCAGCAAGCACCTGGGCAGCGATCACCAAAAGCAACGTGATCGCCAGCAGGCCGGCTGATGCCGTCACCCATCCGGCTGCGTCACTGCCTTCCATGCAAGTGAATAGAGCGGCCAGGGCTACGGCATAAGACACCAGGTGCACGATCCACGACAGTCTTGCCTCGCCGCGTAGATCGTGTGGCCGTCGACCGGTCCAGGAAGCCATGGCCCGCCGCCAGACGACGACCTGGATGAGACAGATGGCGAACATGAGGGCGGCTGAGACGAGCGCTCCGATTGCCCAACTGCGTCCGGCTCCAGCACCGGCGAAGGACGGAAATAGGGCTAGCGCCACGGCCGCAGCGAGGACCGCAAGTCCAGCGCATACTGCACCGATCTGGGTCAAGCGCAGGTGAGGCGCCATGCGAGCGGCGATGGCGGGCTGCACAGTTGCCCCATACGGCGCGAGACGCCTCGCCAGCTCCTCATCGTCGCTCATGGAGGGCAGCATAAACGCCTTGGGTGGCTGCCGTAGAGGCCACCAGCGGCGACAGCTGGACGTAACCGTTACCGTGGGGAGATGTCCACGCTGTTGACCATTGCGGTGGTGTCGCAGCTTAGCGAAGCAGAGATCACCAGCGTGCTGCGGCTCCGGACCGACGCCGAGGCGGTCGATCATCTCGTCGCTCTTAATGAGGCGGCGGTGCTACGCCTGCGGCGTCCGCATCCGACCACCCGGCATCTTCTGGTCAGCGAGGACGGAGATTTAGTCGGATACGCCCAGCTGGAGTTAGGGACCGAATGGAGCGCCGGCCAGCTCGTCGTGTCCCCGAACCACCGGCGAGAAGGCGTCGGCACGCAGCTACTGCGACGACTGATCATGGAATCTTCCGCTCCACTGCGAGTCTGGGCACTGGGTGACACGCCTGCGGCGCGGGCGCTCGCCCTGGGCGTCGGCATGGTCCGTCAGCGAGAGTTACTGATCATGGAACGCCGACTCGACGAGAAATTACCGAAGCCGGCGATCCCGCCCGGCGTACAGATCCGAACGTTCGTGCCCGGCCAGGACGAACAGGAATGGCTACGCGTCAATGCCGCGGCATTCGCGAGCCATCCCGAGCAGGCGCTGATTGACCTTGACGACCTCAACGACCGGATGGCTGAGTCGTGGTTCGACCCGAGAGGCTTCTTCGTCGCGACCAAGGACGGCAGCATGATCGGGTTCCACTGGACCAAGCAGCATCAAGATCAGCTCGGGGAGGTCTATGTGCTTGGCATCGCACCCTGGGCCGCTCGGCGGGGACTGGGAAAGGCGCTGCTCCTCACCGGGTTGCGCTGGCTGCAGCAGCAGGGAAACTCCAGAGTGAAGCTCTACGTGGAGTCAGACCATCAGGCGGCAATCGAGCTATATCTGACCTATGGATTCGCCACAGCCAGCCGTGATGTGATGTACGCGCAGGGTTGAGGCTCCACCAGATCCGACTGGATGCGATAGAGATCACGAAGCAACGCAGGAGAAAGAAATGGAAGCAGTCGAGGTCTCGACGGTGATAGAAGACTTGGTCCCTCCACCGACCCATCTGGAGTTGCCGCCAGATCGTTTCCTGGACCGCGAACTGTCCTGGTTGGCCTTCAATAACCGGGTACTCGATCTGGCTAAAGATGCCAAGCGTGTCCCGCTGCTGGAACGCGCGAAATTCCTTGCCATCTTCTCCTCCAACCTTGATGAGTTCTATATGGTCCGCGTCGCCGGACTGAAGCGCCGCATCGCCGCCGGCGTCGCGGTCCCAACTGTGAGCGGGATGATGCCCCGTGAGGTGCACTCGGCGATACTCAGTCGGACTCGCGAACTGGTGACTGATCAAGCACGAGTTTTCCAGGAGGACATCCGACCTGCCCTGGCGAAAGAGGGCATCGAAATCCTCCGCTGGGATGAGTTGACCGCCACCGAACAAGATCGGATGGACGAGCTGTTTGCGGAGCGGATTTTCCCCGTGCTGACTCCGCTTGCCGTCGATCCGTCACACCCCTTTCCCTACATCTCCGGCTTGTCGATCAACCTCGCTGTGCTGGTGCGCAACCCGGAGACCGGCATTCGGCAGTTCGCCCGGGTCAAGGTGCCGACGATGCTGTCCCGCTTCATCTCCCTGGCTGAGGGGCGCTATGTGACGCTCGAGGATGTGATCGCACATCATCTCGATCAGCTATTCAGTGGAATGGAGATAGTGCAGCACCACACCTTTCGAGTGACGCGCAACGAGGACGTCGAAGTCGAGGAGGACGACGCGGAGAATCTGCTGCTTGCCCTTGAGAAGGAGTTGCTTCGTCGCAAGGTAGGTCGCCCCCCGGTCCGGCTCGAGGTCGAGGACGATATGGATCCAAGAATGCTGGAGCTGCTGAGTGGTGAGCTGGACATCAGTGCGAGGGAAATCTTCCATCTGCCCGGGCCCCTTGACTTGACCGGCCTCTTCTCCCTGGCGGACATCGATCGGGCCGAACTCAAGTACCCGACCTTCCTCCCGTCTACCCATCCCCACCTGGCTGAGGTCGAGACGGCAAAGCCGGCCGATATGTTCGCTGCTCTGAAGCAGCGCGACGTTTTGCTGCACCACCCCTACGACTCGTTCGCAACGAGCGTGCAGCGCTTCATTGAGCAAGCGGCTGATGATCCGCATGTCTTGGCGATCAAGCAGACCCTCTATCGCACCTCGGGCGACTCGCCGATCATCGACGCATTGATCGAGGCGTCTGAGGCCGGTAAGCAGGTACTGGCTCTGGTCGAGATCAAGGCCCGCTTTGACGAGCAGGCCAATATCGCTTGGGCCCGTCGACTCGAGCAGCACGGTTGCCATGTGGTTTACGGGTTGCTGGGGCTGAAGACGCACTGCAAGCTCTCCATGGTGGTCCGGGACGAGCCGGATGGTCTCCACCGGTACGCCCACATCGGCACCGGCAACTACAACCCGAAGACCGCCCGACTGTACGAGGACATGGGGCTGCTTACCGCCAACCCGATCGTTACTGAGGACATTGGCAGGTTGTTCAACCACCTGTCCGGAATGGCCCAGGAGACGCAGTACAAGCGGCTGCTCGTCGCGCCCCATGGCATCCGTACTGGGCTAGTCGATCGGATCAATCACGAGATTGCCAACCACGAGGATGGCAAGCCCGCGGGCATCAAGATCAAAGTCAATTCGATTGTGGACGAGGCGACTTCCGACGCGCTCTATCGCGCTTCACAGGCCGGCGTTCCGGTGGATCTGTGGGTCCGCGGCATCTGCACGATTCGGCCCGGGGTACCTGGGCTGAGTGAGAACATTCGGATACGTAGCATCCTGGGACGCTTCCTCGAGCACAGCCGGCTCTTCTGGTTCGCTAACGATGGATCGCCGTCGGTTGGTATCGGTTCTGCCGACTTGATGCACCGCAACCTCGACCGCCGAGTGGAGGTGCTGGCCTCGATTACCAACCCAGCACATATCGCGGAAATTGAACAGCTCTTCGACCTCGCCTTCGACGATGGCACCGCATCATGGCATCTCGAGCCTGACGGCACTTGGATTCCACACACGACGGACGGGGAGGGTCATCCACTGCTCGACATGCAGGAGTATTTGATCAACGCCAAGAGTCGGCGTCGGGCCGCCGCGGCGAAGTAGCTATTCAGTGCCTCCCGGAAGCGCCACCAGCACCAACAAGAATGCTGTGCGGTCTCCGAGCCGCCCCATCCTCGCCGGCGGCGCTGTGGTCACTCGGGAGGATCCGCGGCGCGGCACCGAGGTCGTGATCATTCATCGGAAGCGCTATGACGATTGGACGCTTCCGAAAGGGAAAGTCGAAGCCGGCGAGCCCGTGCCGGTGTGTGCGATACGGGAGGTACAGGAGGAAACCGGCGTCGCGATCCGGCTCAGTGTGCCGCTGGATTCGATCACTTACGAAGCTGGCAACGCCGGCCTCAAGAAGGTCGACTACTGGGGCGGCATTGTCTTGGCCTCGGTACGCCGGGCGCCGGATGCGGAGGTCGATGTCGTGTCCTGGCTGCCGGTACGCGCCGCACTCAGCCGACTCACCTATTCCCATGATCATTTCTTGGTGCAGCAGTACCTTGATCAGCCGCCAACCACCCCGCTGATCATCTTGCGGCACGCCAAGGCAATGGATCGCAAGGATTGGTCACGGAAGGATTCCGCACGGCCCATCAACTCCCGAGGGCGACGCCAGTCAAAGCTGCTGATTCCGCTGCTGGAAGCCTATGGAGTCAGCAAGATCGTCAGCTCGACCTCGACTCGCTGTATAGCCACTGTGCTGCCGTACGCGCATCAGCACGAGCTGGCTCTTGAGACCTACAGCCTGCTGACTGAGGAGGAGGGTGAAGACGATCCAAAGAGTGTGGCGAAACTCATCAGGGGAATTCGGGACACCACGCTTGAGAGCGGCGAGCCAACTGCAGTCTGCATACATCGACCGGTGCTGCCGCACATTCTCGACGCGCTCAACATGCCGCCGACGACGCTGGTGACTGGGGAGTTCCTAGTTGCCCACTTAGTGGCCAACGGTACGGTTCACGCGCTGGAACGGCATCGGCCTCAGGTCTGAGCCGAGAGGTTAGCCCGTGTCTCGGCCATACGTTGCCCGATAGCTGTCGGCGAAGTTGTCGCGGCTGCCAGCGTTCCTGCGGCGACCAGGACGGAGCGCCGGCTGAGCTGCCGGGAGGCAATGGGAGCCGGATAACGCGCGATCGCATTAGAGGTGGCACGTCCCCGCGCTGCGGTTGCCATGAGCGCGGCCTAGCATCGGGAGAGGCTGATCCATGAGTCTGTGCGCGAGTCTAGGACCGTCAAGACCAAAGGAGTTCACCAGACGTTCATCCCTGCCGCCGCATCCAGAAAGCCAGCGCTCATAGATTCGTAGAGCTATGAACGAGCGAACGTGCTGTGCGCCCTGAACCCGCAGGCCCAGCTGCAGTCCATGTGCTGGCTATCGCGGACACTGACTCCTACCTCAAATGGAGCGCCGCGACATTGGATGCGCTCCCGCAGTCCTGGGAATCCAGCCAGGTGCTCATCCACAACCCGGTTACGCCGTCGCAGGCCCAGATCCGGGCCGCCACCGGCAGACCGGTGGAAGTCATGTCGCACACCGCGCTTGTACGCCGCATCCGACGCACGTGCCCTGATCTCGTGCTGCTGGCATGCACGGGGCCGGTGGTCGCCACACTGACCGCCAACCGCGTCTTCTGGGGCCGCAACCGACCCGTACTGGTTAGTGGTCTGCCGGGAATCAGTGTGCCGGCCACGCACCGGGCAGTGGCGGCGCGGGCCGCATGTGATCTGTTACTGGTGCACAGCAAGCGCGAAGTTGCGGAGCTCGGCGAAGTTGCAGCATGGTGCGCACCCCGACTCGTGATCGGGTTGGCATCGTTACCTTTCTTGCCCAACCGCGCACCGACGACTCCTACCGATTCGCTTGAGCACAACGTGGTCTTTGGCGCACAGGCGAAAGTGCCGGTTGAGCGGGCTGACAGAGAACAGATTTTGCTGGCGCTGGCGGATGTCGGATCAGCTGTTGTCAAGCTCCGTGCCTGGTTCGGGGAACACCAGACGCACAGAGAGACCCGGTCATACCCGGAGATCCTGGAGGGCCTGGTGGCGCAGCGGCGCGTATCCGCAGGCGCGGTTGCCTTCGTCGGAGGCTCAATGCATGACGCACTCTGCACTGCCCGCGGCTTCGTCACCGTCTCATCGACTGCAGCGCTCGAGGCAATAGCAATGGATCTGCCAATCTTGATCATCTCTGACTTTGGGGTATGCGCCGAGATGATCAATCTTGTATTTGAGGGATCCGGTTGCCTGGGGACCCTAAATGATCTTCGTTCGGGTCGCCTATCGCGACCCGATCCCGGGTGGATGGAAGCCAACTACTTTCATCGGGCTGAGGACAACGATTGGCTGGAGCAACTGAGGGGCGTATTCGAGGTACGCGCGGCTGGACAGCTGCCCGGGCGGCCTCGATTGAACATCTCACTGCGGCAACGGGTGCGGTGGCGCGTACGGTTAATCATTCCGCGGCTGTAGCGGCAGCTAAGCAAATCGAGGGTCCAGCGGAGAAAGTTCGGCGTCGGCGGGATCCGCAGCGGTCTCGTGTGGGCGAATCAGCGGGCGCTCGTCCAGCGACCTCCCAGATGACTCTTGCCAGCCTAGGGAGCTAGCCGTCGACGTGACTCCAGGCTCCGCGCGCTGGCGGTACTCAATGACGAGGTCACAAAGCTCGCGGACCGCTCCATAGCCACCTGGGCGAGCAAGTACTAATCGCGCCGCCTGCTGAACGGCTGGATGAGCATCGGCAACCGCAACGGGCCAACCGACAAGGCCCATTGGACCAAGATCATTAACGTCATTTCCCAGATAGGCAGCACGGTCGCCGGGAATCTGGCGTGCGGCCAGCCACTCCCGCACTACTCGGCGCTTGTCCTCAACGCCGTGCAGCAGCTCGACGCCCAGCTTTGCCGCCCGGGCCTGGACGACGGGATTGATCTCCTTGCTCACAATGAGCAGTGGTATCCCAACCGACCGCAGTCGCTCGACGCCGAGGCCATCGGCGCGACTGACTCGAACCGATTCGCGACCGTCTTGCGCGACTAGCACTAGATCGTCGGTGTGTACGCCGTCGAAGTCGGTGATCACGGCATCGACGTCGATTTCGTGCAGCGGCGCCATCACCTGCGCCACCGCGCCGGCCAAGATCAAATCGTTGAGGTGATCGATGTCAACGGCACTCAACTCGGGCACCTGCACGACAGCTGTACGCCCGAAGAACCGATGCTGTGCTGCCCGGAAACCCCCGGCTGACATGATGTAGAAGGCACCGGTTTCACGGAAGTCGGGCTCTCGGTCCTGCCGGCGGGGCCGTGCGGCAGGATCATGGTTCTGCCCCGTAACCAGGCCGAAGCGGTCGGTGGCGCGCCACAGGAATTCATGCGTAGTCACAGCCGAGAAGACCGAGTCGGCATTATCGTAAATGATCAGCTCGACACCTCGGTCAAGATCATCGGGCGCAATGAATGGACTCGTGCACTGCACGAACACCAGGATCTCCGGCTCCTCGCCAGCCATGATCAGCTGGTCGAGAGCATGGAGTAACGCGGATTCCGATGAGGCAGTGTCGCTGGACAATTCAGCCGGTCGCATGATCACGCTGGCACCCGCAGCTTCGGCAGTCGACGCGATCTCTGCATCGTCGGTGCTGACATAGACCGCATCGACGAGCCGCGCGGCCCGGCACGCGTCGACGGCACGCTCGATGAGGCTTCGTCCGCCAATCCGCCTTAGATTCTTCCCGGGTACGCCTTTGGAGCCGCCGCGAGCAGGAATGATCGCAACGACGTGCGGATTCATGCGCAGTAACCTTTCGATCCCGGTTCAGCAAGCCACCGTTGCGAGGCCATAATTTCGTCGTGCCGAGGTGGTCACCCGACCGAGGAAGTCGTCGGCTTGCACCGTCTTTTCCGGCTGGTACCACTCATTTGCGATTTCGCAGATGACTACTCGCGCCTCTGACCCCGCCAGCACTATGGGCAGTGTGTGTACCACCGTCGAAGGGAAGCTGACGATTGTGCGGCCGACGGGCCCTTTACGGGCGACAATCTCCAGCGGCAG
>DATCXA010000553.1:0-6997 GCA_036566085.1 Propionibacteriaceae bacterium | reverse complement strand
CGAGCCGAGCTCGCGTGGTTGCCATCGGTCGCTAGGAAGCATCGGTCCCGTCGGTGTGGAATGGAGAACGGAGGAGGTCGCATGGAGTACGCGAAGCTGGGAAACACCGGGATGGATGTGTCTCGAATCTGCCTGGGGTGTATGGGGTTTGGGGATTCGGAAAGTTGGGTTCACAAATGGGTCCTCAACGAGGAAGACAGCCGGCCGATCATCAAGAAAGCGCTCGAGCTTGGCATCAATTTCTTCGACACGGCCAACGTCTATTCGATTGGGAAGAGCGAGGAGATTCTCGGCCGCGCTTTAAAGGACTTCGCCGATCGCGACGAGGTCGTCATCGCCACCAAGCTGCACGGCAAGATGCGTGAGGGACCGAATGGCGAAGGGCTGTCGCGCAAGGCGATCCTGAGCGAGATCGACCAGAGCCTGAAGCGGCTTGGGACGGAGTATGTCGACCTCTACCAGATCCATCGCTGGGATTACCAGACTCCCATCGAGGAGACGATGGAGGCGTTGCATGATGTGGTGAAGGCAGGAAAGGCCCGATACATCGGTGCCTCCGCCATGTTCGCGTGGCAGTTCCAGAAGGCGCTGCACGTCGCCGAGAAGCATGGCTGGACACGCTTCGTCTCGATGCAGGATCACCTGAACTTGATCTACCGGGAAGAGGAGCGGGAGATGCTGCCGCTCTGCCGCGAGGAGAAGATCGGGGTGATCCCATATAGTCCTCTCGCCTCCGGACGATTGACGCGTGACTGGTCCTCGGAAAGCACGCTTCGGTCCGAAACCGATCAAATCGCGAAAACCAAGTACGACGCGACCGCTGAAACAGATCGACAGATCGTGGAGCGGGTAGCGGTACTCGCGGAGAAGCTTGGGGTTCCGCGCGTTCATATCGCGCTTGCCTGGCTGTTACAGAAGAAGCCGGTGACCGCGCCCATCATCGGGGCAACGAAGATCACGCATCTGGAAAATGCCGTCGGTGCCCTGTCCGTTGCCCTGGCTGAGGACGACGTCACATACCTGGAAGAGCCGTATACGCCGCATCCCATCGTCGGTCATCAGTGAATCAACGTGGCGACAACGTGATCAAGGACCCAGCCATGCCCGGCCACCGCAAACGGTCCCCATCCACTGGTCAGAGTGACCAAAGCGCGCTCTGGAATGTCACCGCACCGCAGCCCCTACAGGCTGTGAGCGTTCTCAATGTCGATCACCGGCACGCGCAGCTTCCCGGAAGACCGGCGGTTGTGTTGTCACAGCATGAACTCTTCGCTTCGGCGGTGCAGCAGACGCTGGCAGTGCCGTGATCGCAGCAGCTCTCGACCGTCGCCTCAGGTTCCCCGACCAGCATGGTCGGTGCCGACTGCGACACCTTTGGCTCCGCCGGGGGCGTCGTGTCCATCTCCCGCGACACCGCCACCGGCGTGGCTGCGACGGAAAGCATGGCGACGGTGTTGTTGGCGGCGCGCATGGTGGATGGCTTGACAGCTTGGATGATTGCGCTGTGCATGCCGTCGGCAGCCTGGTGGGTGAAGCGGACGGTTGGGTTGGTGAAGCCGGCGGCGGTGAGGCCGTCGAGGTACTCCTGCCGAGACAAGGCTCCGGCGATGCAGCCTATGTAGGAGCCTCGTTTGGCGCGTGCCTGCGCGCTGAGGTGGTCCTCGGCCACCACATCGCTGATGCCGATGCGGCCACCGGGGCTGAGCACCCGGAACATCTCGGTGATCACCGTTGGCTTGTCGACCGACAAGTTGATCACGCAGTTGCTGATCACCACATCTACTGATTCATTCGGCAGCGGGATGTCTTCGATGGTGCCCTTCAGGAACTCGACATTGCTGGCCCCCGCGTGAGCGGCGTTGGCCCGGGCAAGGTCAAGCATCTCGTCGGTCATGTCGACCCCGTAGGCGAACCCAGTCTCACCGACTCGCCGGGCCGACAACAGTACGTCGATCCCGCCGCCCGAGCCGAGGTCCAGCACTTTCTCACCCGGCCTGAGTTCTGCAACCGCGATGGGGTTACCGCAGCCCAGGCTGGCTGCCACGGCTGTCACCGGGAGGCTGTCCCGGTCCGTCGCCGCGTAAAGAGCACTGCCGAAGGTGTCGTCGACCTCCAAGACAGCTGGGCCGCAGCACCGCTCGCCGTCGCCACAGGTGTCGTCGCAGCACGATGCCGTCCCCTGCCCCGATGTGACGGTTAGGGCGGCCGCGGCGTAGCGTTCGCGCACCTGCTCGCGTAGCTGCTCGGTGGTCGTTGTCTCCGGCATAGTCGAGGCCCTCTCGCATTGACAATTGTCGATACGAGTGTAGACAAGCATCGATATTTGTCAATATGTGCCATGCTAGATGTATGCCGACCGCGCAGCTCGCCTCGACCGACCGTCCGACCTTGCCGCTGCTCACCGACTGCTGTACGCCCGTGGTCCGGCAAGTGATCAAGCCGGACGAAGCGGCCACGCTGGCGGCCGGGTTCAAGGCGCTGTCCGACCCGGCCCGCCTTCGACTGATCTCGCTAGTCGCAGCTCACGCCGATCAGGAAGCCTGCGTATGCGACCTGACCGAACCGGTCGGTCTCAGCCAGCCGACAATCTCACACCATCTCAAGCTGCTGGTGGAGGCCGGCATCCTGACACGCGAACAACGCGGGAAATGGGCCTACTACAAACTCGTGCCCGACACCTTGAACACGCTAGCCGGATTGATTGCCTCCCCGCCTCGCTGAACCGCCAAAGAACTCGGCCGCGCTCGGTCTAAGTTCGGCCTTTGAACCAGCTCCGATAGTGGCGATCTTCTAGATTTGGCCTGCCGGAACGAGGTCCTCGAGCAGCGCTTCGACGCGGCGTCGGATGTCGTCGCGGATGGGTCGGACGGCCGCGACGTCCTTGCCGGCTGGGTCATCGAGCACCCAGTCCTCGTAGCGTTTCCCCGGGTAGAACGGGCAGGTGTCACCGCAGCCCATAGTGATCACTACGTCGGAGTCGCGGACGGTCTGGTCGCTGAGAATCTTCGGCTTTTCAGCTGCGATGTCGATGCCGACCTCGGCCATGGCCTGCACGGCCGCCGGGTTGACCTGATCAGCGGGCGCCGATCCGGCTGAGCGGACCTCAACCGCGTTCCCTGACAGGTGAGATAGGAACGCTGCGGCCATCTGCGACCGGCCGGCGTTGTGGACACAAACGAATAACACACTTGGCTTCGACATGAAACCTCAACTTTCTTCGGAAAGATAGTTCGGATGCGCGACGATGGCCCGCCCAGCGCTGATCGAGGCGTCGGGAAAGAAGAACCTGACCAGCCCGAGGCCGACGAGGCCGCCGACAAGCTGGGCGGCGATGAAGTACAGAGCCGACGTCGGCGCGATCCCGGCGAAGGTGTCGGAGAAGATGCGGCCGACCGTCACAGCCGGGTTCGCGAAGGACGTGGAGCTGGTGAACCAATACGCCGCACCGATATAGCCGCCGACCGCGGCCGCCGACAATGCGGCCCGCCCTGTCCGGGCCAGCGCGAATATCAGCAGCACCAGGCCTGCCGTGGCCACTACCTCCCCCAGACCGTGACCAAGGCTTGTCCGGTCCTTGGCGGAAATTTGAAGCGCGGGTAGGCCGAACATGATGTTGGCCAGCAGCGCACCCAGGACCGCTCCGATCAGCTGCGCCACCGCGTACAGGGCCACAGCAGGGGCGGACAAGCCGTTGCCGGGTCGGCGACGGGTAAGCAGCCAGTCAACAGTCGAGATCACTGGGTTGAAGTGGCCGCCGGAGACCGGTCCAAACACCAAGATCAACACCGCCAGCCCGAAGACCGTCGCCGTGCTGTTTTCCAGCAGCTGCAAACCACCATCGGACGGCGAGAGTCTGGCTGCGGCAATACCGGACCCCACCACCACCGTCACCAGCAGGGCGGTGCCAATCAGCTCGGCCAGCAACAGCCGCTGCGCTGCTATCCCGCTGAGCTTGACGGCTGACATATCTCAACAATACTTGACTCAATATCAATGGAGGCAAATGTGGCCCAGAATCTGGATAGCCGACCAGCTGTCTTCGCCGCGCTCGGTGAACCCGTCCGGCTAGCCCTGGTGGACCGCCTTGTCGCCGGCGATGCCTCACCGGGCGAGCTGGCCGGCGACGTCGGCTTGGGCAGCAATCTGCTCGCACACCATGTCCACGTGCTCGAGGACGCCGGCATCATCCGTCGGGTCAGATCCGAAGGCGACCGGCGACGGACCTACCTTCAACTACGACTCGACGTGCCGACCGTCTGGGCGGCCGCGATCTCCGGCCGCATACCCAACAACCTCCCCACCGGCTCCCGGATGCTGTTCGTCTGCACCGCGAACTCAGCCCGCTCCCAGCTCGCCGCCGCCATCTGGAACCACCTAAGCAACACACCAGCCACCTCAGCCGGAACACATCCCGGCCCACGCATCCACCCGCGCGCCATCGCGGTTGCCGAGCGCCACGGATTCCGCATCGAACGCGACCGCCCGGAGCCTCTCGACCAAGTCCTTCATGATGATGACCTCATCGTTGCCGTCTGCGACAACGCCCACGAAGAGCTCGGGCACACCCTTCCGCGGCTGCACTGGTCGATTCCAGACCCCGTGCCAACCAATACCAACGCCGCCTTCGAACGGGCCTACGCCGACATCAACCGCCGCATCCGCCACCTCGCCGACCTTTATGCCTCAGCAAAGAGAGCAGGGAGATAGCTCCCCGAACCCCTCACCGACGAAGTATTGCAAACCGCGAATGCCGCTTAGCCGCCTTCGTGATCACCATGGGGTTCGGAACGCCTGCCTGATCTACTCCGAGCAACTACATGGACTGGCCAGTGGCTGCCCCTCGGGCAACCCGTGGAGGACGTAGGGCGCATCGAGCGCTTCGGCATTCACTACAGCGACAACCCAACCGATACGCCGCCGCGTACGCTCTTCGCTGTGGCGACGATGACGGCGATCGTTCACGACGACTACGGCACTATCCCCGAGGACGTCCTCCGGCTCGAGGAGGTAAGCAAGCCGACGATCGCAGACGACGAGGTCCTGGTGCGAGTGCACGCGGCGAGCGTGGACCGGGGCACGTGGCACATCATGGCCGGCCTGCCATATCCCATCCGGGTCGCCGGTTTCGGACTCCGCAGACCGAAGTACCTCAATCCGGGGCGAAGTCTGGCCGGAACGATCGAAGCCGTCGGCGACGGCGTGACTGGCTTCAAGCCGGGTGGCGAAGTTTTCGGCATCTGTGACGGGTCATTCGCGGAGTATGTAAGCGTTCGAACCGACAAGCTCGCGCCCAAGCCGACGAATCTTTCCTTTGATGCGGCGGCTGCCGTGCCGATCTCTGGGCTCGCCGCGCTCCAGGCAGTGCGCGACCACGGAGGGGTCGAGGCCGGTCAGACGGTGCTGATCGTCGGTGCCTCGGGAGGAGTGGGCAGCTTCGCCGTGCAGATCGCCAAGGCGTACGGAGCCGACGTCACCGGTGTGTGCAGCACAGCGAAGGTCGATATGGTGCGAGCCCTCGGCGCCGATCACGTCATCGACTACAGCCGCGAGGATTTTGCCGACGGCCAGCACCGCTACGACGTGATCCTCGACATTGGCGGCAACAGTCGCCTGTCCCACCTCCGGCGCGCCCTCACCCCCAAAGGAAGACTCGTCATCGTCGGAGGCGAGACCGAAGGTCGGTGGCTGGGCGGCACCGACCGGCAACTACGGGCGCAGCTGCTGTCACTCTTCGTCAGCCAGAAACTGGGCACCTTTATCTCATCGGAGAACGCCGCCGACCTGATCGCCTTGCGCGATCTCATCGAGGCAGGCAAGCTGGCGCCGGCCATCGACCGGACGTATCCCCTCAGCGACGTCGCCACAGCCATCCGCGACCTGATCGACGGCCGCGCTCGTGGCAAGATCGTCATCACCATGGGTGGACCACCGGGCAACTCGTAGTAATCAGCGGGACTCCCGGCGGACTGTCCGCCGCTGGATTGCTAGCGGTCGGATCTCTGCACATCGTGTCGATCCCCGGCTGATTCGAGTCGATCTTGACGAGATCGAAGCGAAGATCATTCACACCGTGCCGACGGTAAACGGTCAGTCATAATCAACGAGGGTGTGTTGATCGGGGCGCTCACCGAGATGCTGGTCGCCAAGATCATCATCGCTCCGCGTCCTCACAACATCGTCGATGGCAGGCGGCACTATACGATCTGCGCCATCCCGTACCAAGATCGCGAGATGGAGTCCGCGCGGCTCAAGGCAGTGCACGAGGCGCGGGTCAAGACCGTCCCGAGGGCTTGAGCAACGTCGGCGAGCCAATCGGATCATTCGATTTGTCCTTTAGCTCTCGGCTTAAACCCCATAACACTCCGACAAACCGGCGACCGTTCACAGCCGCGCCGCGACACACCGAACGCATTTACCCAGAGGGTGGTAGCGAGCGGTCAGTGCTGACAGGATTGCCTGGGCTGTACCACTGCGGGTACACGTCCATCCCAAATCACATGAGAGCAGGTGCACCGTGCCAGAAGACCAACCCGTACTCAACACCCTTGCCGAGATCACCGCTGTGTCGGTGGCCCGGGGCACCCTAGACGCGCGCGAGCACATGCTTGCTCGGCTGGCTGCACTCGTGGCAATCGATGCTCCGGCCGCTTCGTATCTGTTGAATTTAGAGCCGTCAGCCGAAGTGGGGCTGACACTTGAGGACGCACAAGGTCTCCTGATCGCGATAGCCCCAATAGTCGGTACACCACGAGTGGTGTCAGCAGCTGGAAAGATCACGGACGCTCTCGGCTTTGTGATTGATATCGCCATTGCCGAAGCCGAGCTAGAAGCTGAACTCGAAGCGGAGGACGAAATCGTAGCCGAAGCTGGACTCGATTCAGAGCCTGGGCAGGGGCCAGAAGCCCGCTAGGTTGACTTGCCGAAGGTCGCCGGTAGGTGCCACACCAGTGACGGAAGTCAGGCGGCTGCGGCGGTCGTGTGCATGACGCGCGTTGGC
>DATCXA010000549.1:0-3484 GCA_036566085.1 Propionibacteriaceae bacterium | reverse complement strand
AGGTCGAGGTGACTCCGGAATCGGCGGGCTGGGGGGACTCCTCGCTCAAGATCATCTCCCTTGAGCCGGCGGGCAGTCAGCGTTTCGAGACTGGCTTAGATGAGGTGATCGTGCTGCCGCTGAACGGGTCGGTCGCTATCGATATCGATGACATCCACTGCGAGCTCGACGGGCGCGACTCGGTCTTCGACGGGCCGACCGATCTGGTTTACGTCGGCAGCGGAAAGACAGTGAGCTTGCGATCAGCAGCCGGCGGGCGGTTTGCCCTATGTGGAGCGCGGACCCAGTCGGAACTTCCGGTGCGTTACCTCGCGGCAGCGGAGATTCCGGTCGAGCTGCGTGGCGCCGGCCAGTCCAGCCGCCAGGTGCGCAACTTCGGCACCCCGGGATCACTCGATGCCTCCAAGATCATCGCCTGCGAGGTGATCACTCCGGCAGGCAACTGGTCCTCCTATCCGGCGCACAAGCACGACGAGACGACCGAGACCGAGTCTGAGCTTGAGGAGATCTACTACTTCGAGATCGCCCCTGGGCCGGGCGGCCAGCCAGGCTTTGGGTTCATGCGAACGTCTTCCTCACCCGGGCGTGAGATTGAAGTGCTGGAGGAAGTCCATGATCGCGACACCATTCTGGTGCCGTATGGCTGGCACGGGCCCTGTGTCGCGGCGCCCGGCTTCGACATGTACTACTTGAATGTGATGGCCGGGCCAGATGCCGAGCGGGCATGGAAGATCACGGACCATCCCGAGCAGGCGTGGGTGCGCGGCACCTGGGAGTCCCAGGCCATCGACCCGAGACTCCTTCCGCAGACTGTCGAGGAGGCTTGAGCATGGGAGAGATCCGGCTCACAGTGGCGCAGGCACTCGTGAAGTTTCTCAGCGCGCAGTACTCAGAATCCGACGGCGAACAACAGCGGCTCTTCGCCGGCTGCTTCGGAATCTTCGGACATGGCAACGTCGCCGGCATCGGCCAGGCATTGCTGCAGGCCGAGCTCGAAGAGCCCGACTCGTTGCGTTACATCCTGGGGCGCAATGAGCAGGCCATGGTTCACACAGCCGTGGCCTACGCCCGGATGAAGAATCGCATACAGACTTATGCGGTCTCCACGAGCGTCGGCCCGGGCGCCACCAACATGTTGACGGGTGCGGCGTTAGCCACCATTAATCGACTGCCGGTGCTGCTTCTGCCCGCGGACACGTTCGCTGATCGCAGCGCCTCGCCGCTGTTGCAGGAATTGGAGCTGCCGGATTCCGGCGATGTCACGGTGAACGATGCGTTCCGGCCGGTGTCGCGGTATTTCGATCGCATTTGGCGGCCGGAGCAGTTGCCCGCGGCCCTGCTCTCGGCCATGCGGGTTTTGACCGACCCGGCCGAGACCGGCGCGGTAACGCTGTGCTTTCCGCAGGACGTGCAGGCCGAGGCGTACGACTGGCCAACCGACCTATTCAACAAACGGGTCTGGCACGTGGCCCGACCGCTGCCTGAGAGATCTGTTCTGCAGGCTGCGGCAGATCTCATTGGGTCGGCGCAGCGGCCGCTTATCGTGGCGGGCGGGGGAGTCACTTACTCCCGTGCGCAGGATGCCTTGGCAGCCTTCTGCGAAGCGACTGGGATTCCCGTCGGCCAGAGCCAAGCTGGCAAGGGAACCCTGGTCTATGACCATCCGCAGTGTCTTGGCGCAATCGGGTCCACTGGCACTACCGCAGCTAATGCGATTGCCCGCGAGGCGGACGTGGTGATCGGCATCGGCACCCGCTATTCGGATTTCACAACGGCGAGCCGGACCGCCTTCCAGAACCCCGACGTACGGTTCGTCAACATCAACGTCGCCGGCATTGATGCGATCAAGCACGCCGGGCTTGTTGTTCAGGCCGACGCACGCGAGACCCTTGACGCCTTGCTGCCACTGCTCGACAGCTATCGAGTTGCTGAGGACTATGTCGCCAAGTACACCGAGTTGAATGCTGCTTGGGAGGAAACGGTCCAGGAGGTCTACCTACCCGCAACTCCGAATGCCGGCGCCGACGGTCTGCTTACCCAGAACGAGGTGATCGGCATGGTCAATGAGCTGTCCGATCCCCTTGATGTTGTCGTGTGCGCCGCTGGATCGATGCCTGGGGATTTGCACAAGCTGTGGCGGACCCGCGATGCCAAGGGCTATCACGTGGAGTACGGCTACTCCTGCATGGGCTATGAGGTTGCTGGCGGCCTCGGGATACGGCTTGCCTGTCCTGACCGCGACGTCTTCGTGATGGTTGGCGACGGTTCGTATCTGATGATGGCCACCGAGCTGGTGACGGCAGTCCAGGAGGGCATCAAGATCATTACCGTGCTGGTGCAGAACCACGGCTACGCCTCGATCGGCTCACTGTCGGAGTCGTTGGGCTCGCAGAGGTTCGGTACCAGATACCGCTATCGGAACCCCGAAACCGGCCGGCTGGACGGCGCAAAGCTGCCAGTTGATCTTGCTGCCAACGCTGCGAGCCTTGGCGTCGAGGTGATCAAGACGACGACGGCTGGTGAATTTGCGGAGGCCATTAAGGCCGCCAAGACCGCCGATCACAGCATCGTGATTCACGTCGAGACTGATCCATTGATCGGCGCTCCGGACTCGGAGTCGTGGTGGGACGTTCCGGTGAGCGAGACCTCCACCCTTGAGTCGACTCAGCAAGCCCGCAAGACCTACGAAGAGCACAAGGCCACTCAAAAGCTGTTTCTGTAAAGGAGAGTACGTGTCATCCACGATCACGATCGGTACCGCCCCGGACTCGTGGGGCGTCTGGTTCCCTAGCGATCCTGAGCAGGTGCCTCCCGAGGTGTTTCTTCGTGAGGTTGCTGAGGCAGGTTATGAGTGGATCGAGCTCGGCCCGTACGGCTATCTGCTGTCGGATCCGGTGAAGCTGTCGGAGCAGCTCGATGAGTACGGGCTGGGAGTGCTGGCAGGAACCGTCTTCGAGCACCTGCACCGTCCAGATTCCTGGGATGCGGTGTGGACGCAGGTCACCGACGTAGCAGCCCTCACCCAAGCCGTTGGCGGCAAGCACATCGTCGTGATTCCCGATGTCTGGCGACATCACAAGACCGGGGAGGCCGTCGAGAGCCGAGAACTCACTGCCGAGCAGTGGAAACAGCTGACCGTCGGTCTGGACGAGCTCGGCCGGCGGATCCTTGATGAGTACGGCCTGCATGTGCAGTTCCACTCTCACGTCGACAGTCACGTCGGCTACCAGCCAGATATTGAGCGACTCCTCGAGTCGACCAATCCCGAGTGGGTCAACCTCTGCTTCGACACGGGGCACATCGCCTACTACGGCGGCGACTGCTTGGAGTTGATCGAGAAGTATCCAGATCGAATCGGATATCTACACCTCAAGCAAGTCAACCCACAGATCGTTGCGCAGGTGCTGGACAAGGACCTGTCGTTTCCTGAGGCCGTCCGGATGGGCGCCATGATCGAGCCACCGTTGGGTGTTCCCGAGATGCC
>DATCXA010000541.1:0-6170 GCA_036566085.1 Propionibacteriaceae bacterium | reverse complement strand
CCAGTAACCGATGAGAACGGCCGCCCTATCACCGAACGTGGGGTGTCGCAGCAAGCTGGCCTCTACTTCCTCGGAGTGGATTTCCAGTACGCGGCCGCATCCGGATTCATACAGGGATTGGATCAGGATGCCCGCCATCTGATGCGGGCAATGTCGAAGCGGCACAGCACGGCTCCTGTGGCGGCGCCGGAGCGTGCGGCAGCCTAGAAGGCCCTGATTTCGCATCACCAGTGCCTGCAAAACGGGGAAAGGGACGGTTATCAGACGCGCTCGAGATGCGTTTTCAGGGGCGACTAGTGCCACTCGCTTGTGCCCGAAGCTAGCGTTCTTGGTCCATTGCAGACTCGAATGCGGGCCAGGCGGCGTCGGCCGCCCGGAGGCTTGAATAACCGTCCCGCTCACGCGCGGTCCACGCTGCCAGTACGCCCGAGACAACGGTCGGGTTGTGCAAGCGCCCATCCAAAACTGCCTCAACCAGGTCGTCAAGCGATGCCCAGACGGTGTCCATGTGGGCCTCCTCGCCCTCGCGAACATAACCATCCGGATCGTCGAGCACCTCCAGATCTCGCGCGAGATAGATGCGGAGGGACTCGCCGAGGATCCCAGGTGTAGTGAAGAGATCGACCAACACGGCCCAGCTTCCGGCCGCGAGTCCTACTTCCTCGGCCAGCTCACGCTTGACGGTCGCCAAATAGCCCTCACCTTCCACATCCAACAGTCCGGCCGGCGGCTCGATGAGCCGGTGACGTACCGGATGCCGATACTGCCGAACCAGGGCCACCCGATCATGATCATCGAGTGCGATTACTCCGACTGCACCCGGGTGCTTCAGATACTCACGGGTGATCAGTTGGCCGTCCGGTGTCCGAACTTGATCTTCCACATAGCTCGTGATCTTGCCTTGGGCGAGCACGGTCGAGGACTCGACCGGCCAAGCGAGCGGCACGTCGACCAGCTGGTCGGAACCGAGAACGATCATCGATGGTCGTCGTCGACCGGCAGCCGGGTAGCCAGCTTGCGATCGAGCGCGGCCTCGACGAGTCCAACAAAAAGTGGGTGGGGCCGGGTTGGCCGTGACTTGAGCTCTGGATGTGCTTGGGTAGCGACAAAGTATGGGTGAACCTCGCTCGGCAATTCGATGAACTCCACCAGCTTGGAGTCAGGCGAGGTGCCGCTGATCACCAGGCCGGCATCCTGCAGGCGCTCCCGATATGCGTTGTTCACCTCATAGCGATGCCGATGCCGCTCTGCGACATGGGCTTGTCCGTAACGCTTGGCAACGATCGACCCGGGCAGCAGTTCGGCTGGGTAGGAACCGAGCCGCATGGATCCCCCAAGATCGCCACCTCCGTTTACGATCGGGACCTGCTCAGCCATGGTCGCGATCACCGGATGCGGCGTTTCAGGCGCAAATTCACTGCTGTCGGCTCCCTCCAGACCTGCCATATGGCGTGCGACCTCAATGACCATGCACTGCAGACCCAGGCAAAGCCCCAAGATCGGGATCTGGTTTTCACGGGCGTACTGGACGGCGCCAACCTTGCCTTCCACGCCACGGATGCCGAACCCACCGGGAATGACGACGCCATCCACCTCGCTCAGTACCCGGGCCGCGCCCTCCCGAGTCTGGCAGTCGTCAGAGGGTATCCAGCGAATCACGACTCTGGCATGGTTCGCGAAGCCGCCCGCGCGTAACGCTTCGCATACCGAAAGGTAGGCGTCATGAAGATCGAGATACTTGCCGACGAGTGCGACTGTCACCTCTTCCTTCGGGTGATGCACGCGATCAAGTAGGTCGTTCCACCGCGTCCAGTCAACGTCGCGGAACCGTAGGTCGAGCCGGCGCACCACGTACGCGTCCAAGCCTTCAGAGTGCAGCACCTTCGGGATGTCATAGATGCTGGGCGCGTCGATCGCGGCAACTACAGCGGATTCGTCGACATCGCACATCAACGAGATCTTCCGTTTCACCGAATCGGGGATGTCCCGATCAGAGCGGCACACCACGGCATCAGGCTGAATGCCAACCTGGCGCAGCGCGGCAACTGAGTGCTGGGTCGGCTTGGTTTTCAGCTCGCCACTGGGACCGATGTAGGGCACCAAAGAGACGTGTAAGAAGAACACGTTCTCCCGCCCGACATCGTGTCTTACCTGCCGAGCAGCCTCCAAGAACGGCAAGGATTCAATGTCGCCAACGGTCCCGCCGATCTCATGGATAACGACGTCGATGTCCGGCCCGCCCATGGCCATCATCGATTCCTTGATCTCGTTGGTGATGTGAGGAATCACCTGCACTGTGTCACCGAGATAGTCGCCGCGCCGCTCCTTGGCGATCACCGAGGAGTACACCTTGCCGGTAGTGATGTTGGCCTCGCCGGACAAGTTGACATTCAAGAAACGCTCGTAATGACCGACGTCAAGATCAGTTTCCGCGCCATCCTCGGTGACGAACACCTCCCCGTGTTGAAAGGGGTTCATCGTCCCGGGATCGACGTTGAGATATGGGTCCAGCTTCTGCATAGAGACGCTGAGCCCGCGAGCAACGAGTAGGTTGCCGAGGCTGGAAGCCGTGAGCCCCTTACCGAGTGAGGAGGCGACGCCCCCGGTCACAAAGAGGTGCTTGGTGAATTTCTCGCGGTATCCCACGGGCCTCCAGCTTACGTCGCGGAGTGCTATCTGACGGTGAACCCGCCGGACTCGTCCCAAAAGCCCTTATACCGCCGGCCCCGAGTGAGCTCGTTGTAAACCTCGGCGAGGTCATCGGCCACACCGTCCTCATTGGGCCAGGTTGCGGCCTGACGCAGGCCCGCTTCCCTCAGCCGCAGCCTTTCAGCGGGATTGTCAGCAAGCGCAACGATCTGTCGAGCTGCCTCCTCGACATCGCCGGCAGCGACCAACACTGCGGCCGACCCGACGAGCTCCTCAATCCCACCGACCCGCGTACTGACCAGCGGCAACCCAGCCAGCAGAGCCTCCTGGGCCACGAGCGCCCGCGCTTCCCACGTTGAGGTCAGTAACGCGAGATCCGCTGCCGCGAGCAATGAACGCATGTCATCGCTGCCTCCCAGCAAGCGCACGTGCAGCCACTCATTGGTGATGCGGCGTTGCAACTTATCTCGCTCCGGCCCGTCTCCGACGATGACGAACCGCAAATCGTGCCTGTCGCGTACGGCCGCGGCTATATCGAGCACCATGCCAAGGTTCTTTTGGGGGGCCAGCCGGCTGACCGTGAGAATCACGGTGTCTTCATCGGCAGCGCCGAGAACCCATCGTTGATCTTCACGACTCGTGCTTGCCGGCGGCACCACTGGTGCCGCGACCGGGGAGAAGCGCGCGTTCCTGGCTCCTAGCCTTATGGCGAGAGCGACGAGATCGCGACTCGCACCAAGTGTCAGATCGGCCCCCAGTGCCACCGTTCGTTGCATCTGTCGCGCGGCTGACGGTGCAAGCCCATCACCAAGCACGGCGTTGTGCCATGTGACAACGAGCGGTATGCGGTACATCCAGGCGATCGGCAGCCCCAGCCAACCTGCTTTCAACCCATGTGCGTGCACTAGATCGGCACCAATGAAACGCCTGGGACTGCCTAGCGGCCAGACATCAAGACCCAGTTCTTTGAAATGCTGGGCCTCGGCTGTGACCTTCGGGCAGAACACCCGTATCTGATGGCCACGCTGCTCGAGCCGGGGGGCGATGCTCGCCACGTGACGCCCAATGCCGCCGGTACTGGCAGTCAGCAGCTGCGCGATCTTCACGATGAACCCACCTCCGCCGAGGACGTACGCCGCCGCAGCGCCCACATCTGGGCCAGTACCGAAGGTGCAAGAAGTCGCAGCATCGCAGTGAACACTAAGACGCAGAGCAGAGCCAGGGCACACGCGCCCAATACCGCCACCGCGATGCCGACCTCCGTCAGCAGCAGAGAACCGGCGGCCCCTACCCCGGCTGCCAGGACGCCAGCCGCGAGCCCGACCAACATCGGTCTTCCCAACCCGACGCCAGCCAGCCCCAATCGCCGCAGCAAGAGCCAGCCCACTATTGCGCCCACGATCATCCCCAGCGACACGCTTCCAGCTAGCGCCGGGACCAGCCAGGGACCTGGAACCACCAGGCGCAGCACGGCAACACTCATAATCACCGCCGCCCATGCCGTCGCGTTGGCAACGCCTGACGCCTTGCCGTGGTGCTCGGCGAGCAAGGTACGAGAGGCCAATCCCAGCAAAGTGAAACCGACGACGGCCGGCGCAAACGCCACGATCGGCCACGCCAATGCTTGAGTACGCTCCGAGCCGGGGCCCAACACGAACACCCGCGCTACCGGAACGGCAGTTGCGACCAGCAAGGCAGCCCCCAGCCACGCCATCACCACTGTCGCCGGACCAGTTTCGGAAAGCACTCGCCTGACGTCGGCCCGCCCCTGTTCCGCCGCCGCGGCCAGCCGCGGGAACGTCAGCTGCAGCAGCGGCGCCGCTAACACCGCGTACGGGAGCAGGTAGATCGCGTTAGCCCACGTGAATCGGGTCAAAGCACCTTGATCACCAGTTTGCTGTGCCGACCAGTTGATCAACAACACGCTGAGTTGCTGAAGCACCAGCCCGGCGATCCCAGCAGCGGCAATCGTGATGATCACGGATCGATCGCCTTCGGCAAACCGCAGTCGAGGCCGTAGCCCAAGCCCGAGCCGGCCCAGAGGGACCAAGGTGCAGGCTGCCAGTGCCAACACGCCCAGCGTCGTACCCCATCCCAGAGCAGCAAGCGCTTGGACGGTCAGCTGGGTCGGATCTTCGTTGGCCGATGGAGCGCTGAGAGCTGCGTAACTGAGGTAGGCGATGATCACCACCACGCTCGACAGCAGCGGGGCCGCAGCGGCCGCAAGAAACCGATGGTGAGCCTGCAGCACCCCAGCGCTGACGACTGCCAGGCCGTACAGCCACACCTGCGGAGCGAACATGACTACAAGCGCGGCCAGCGTATCGGCGCTGCCCGCACAATCTGCCTTGGCAAAGGCCGCGGCGAACGCACGCGCTCCCAACAGCACCGCAAGCCCGGCCGGTGTCAGCACCAGCAATGTCCAGGTAATCAGTGCCGATGCCGTGCGGGAAGCATGCTCTGTCCGGCCGGCTCCGACATGCCGCGCGATGACGGGAACTACTACGCCGGCGAGGACGCCGCCCGCCACGATCTCGAACAGCACATTCGGCAGCGCGTTCGCGGCGTTATAGGTATCACCCAAACAGGTATCCCCGGTGGTCTTAGAGAAGACCACCGACCTGCCGAAGCCCAGGAGCCGTGACGCGAGCGTAAGGCCTGCGACACCTGCCGCAACAGAAGCCAGACCTGCTTTCACGTCTGATCGTTAGTCGACGTGGACGGTACGGAATCCGTACGACCGAGTTGGTCGAGGCGGTGCAATAGCGGGGTGCGCTGGATTACGCCGGTGAAGCTCACCCGTTCGCTGGCCAGGTTGAGCGCCGCGACTGCGGCAAAGGCAGCCAACCGAAGTGGCCAGGGCAACGCCTGGGCAGCAGCCGTCGCGACGGCAGCACCCAGCGCGTTGGCGCCGCAGTCGCCGAGCATCGATTGGCCTGCCAGGTCGGTGGGCAAGCTACCTGCCGCGGCGCCGACCGCGGGCGCCGCGCCGTGGCCGAACAGGCCGGAGCCGAGCAAGATGATCACCTTGGCTGCCCGGCCAGGCCGCAAATCCAGCAGATTGATGAGGTTGGCGGTCATGGCAATAAGCGCTGTGTCGAGCAGTCCATTGAGAACCGTCGAGATCGGTTTGGGACAGTCCGGCCGGGAGCGCTGCACCAGGGTCGCCGCGACAACCGCAGTGGCGCCCACCCCCAACACTTTGATCATGCCGCTGGTCAGCTCACCAGCCCGAAGCGCGTGCAGATGTCCGCGGAAACCCTTGGCATGGCTCGATCCGAAAACGTCGTCGTACCCCCCGACCAATCCAGATCCGACGCTGGCCACAACAACCGGCAAGCTGCGCCGGCCCGTGGGATCAAGCAGCCGGTCAATCGTCGCGCCGACAAGCAATGCGGCTACCGCGATCGGACCCTCCGCGAGGGTCACGCTGGCTCCGGAGTAGTTGGTTCGAATCCACGGTGAAGGTGCTTGGGACCGGGTCGCCCTTTGATTGCCGACGGCCGCCAGCAAAGCGGCAG
>DATCXA010000523.1:0-2015 GCA_036566085.1 Propionibacteriaceae bacterium | reverse complement strand
TTCGTCTCAGAGGTTATAGCTCAGCGCTGAGTTACCCTGCCCACTTGGTGTCAAGAAGCTCGAGTGCCATCATCGATGATCATCCGAGGATGAGTGCGGACGATGTCATTGATCCCCCCGTGGTTGCGACCACCCCGCGTCCGGGAGCGCCTGGCCTCATACCACATGCGCTCAGACGTGCTGGACGCGGCGGCTGCCATGGCCTCTGACCAGCGCTCCGATATCTACGTGGTCCGGCTGGAGTCTTCTCTCACTGACTCAGAGACCGTGCTGCGGATGATGGACGGGCGGCACGCCAGGGTGATGGGCTTGCTCGTGCTGACCAGCGAACGCATCCTTTTTCGCGCCCGCCGCCGCATCGGGCCCAACTTCAGCGTGCCGCTGGAGGAGGTCCTTGCCGTCGAGGCCTTCACCCGCTGGGGCACCGGTACCGTCTGCGTGATCACGCCCTATGGCAGCTTGACGGTCGACCAGATCCTCGGCAGGCAGGGGGAGATGCTCGGCGACGACGCCCTAGCGACTGTCTGCGGCGAACGCCAGCCAGAGCGGGACCCGCTCCGGCTATTGGCCGAGCTTCGCGCGCTGCGTGACAGCGGCGCGATTAGCGCCGCTGAGTTCGAGATCCGTAAGTCTGCGATCTGGCGCGACATCTAGGTGACCGCTCGGAGCCAGGAGCGCTCGACGATCTTGCCGTCAGCACCCAGGCGCCCGCGTTGTGCACCACGCCTCGACCGGGCCGCCGGGCACTTGGTCGGCCAATCGACGGACGTCGTCAAGTCGCGCCGGGTCGCCAATGACATGACTGAGAAGGACGAGGTGCCGTCGGCTAGCAGCACCCGTGCCGTCGCGCGTCCGATGCCGTCGGTCAATCCGGTGATGCCGATGACCCCATGGTCGTCATCCAGTCCAGGCCGGCGGACCGGCGCGAACCGGGATCGCCGACTCTTGACATGGTGTACCGCGAAAGGACCGGCACCCGTGTCAAGGCTCGGTACCCTGGAAGGTGGTGAGGGCGCCTGCTCGAGACGCCGCAACTCGCCTGGCTAGGTGGTCGCAAGGGTGGACAAGAAGGAAGTAAGGCTGACGATTCTCGCTTCGGCCATCCTGGTTGGCGTGCCGCTGATCGTCAACGCGATCCACGACCTCCTTTCGGGCCGTTGGGATGAGCACCTGGGCCGTCGAGCTCAGTCAGACCCTGCCGACGTCGGCGAGGCGGCGCTTGACCTGAGAGGAAGGCCGGTCGAACAGCTGGCCGCCGATCTACGCCGGCTGCGGGTGGCGGTGGCGACCGACCAGCGGCGTTCGGTGACTCATCAACTGGCGAACCGGGTCGCATACGACCAGCTGTTAATGCAGGCCTGCCAGATGTTGAACGTCCCACACGAGCTTGGGAAGAACACGGCTGGCCCGGAGCGTGACATCGAACGGATACGGGTTGAGGCCGAGCTGGAACGAGCCGGTATCGTGCTCTCCTCCGCCGGCCGATCCGGCTGATTTGGTGGTTACTCCCGGACCCTGCCGTCGATGCGTTCGGATTGGGTCGGCGCCCCGTTGTGCCGGCTGTACTCCCTCGACCATGTGCACCATCAGGTCAGGAAAGTCTCGGCCACTACGTCGGCGTCCGGAAGGGCACCCTCTTGCGCGCATCGCCGCGCCGCAAGAGGAACCCTCTACGGGTCTGAGCAGAATCAGGGACAGCAACGCTCGGCGATCACGTTGAGGCCAGGCTCCGATTGGTCATCGAGCGTCACGATGGACTTCTCGGCGGCTCGGCGTGGCAGCACCAGGTCGAAGGCGTTCGGCTTCGGAGAAGGGGGACGCGGTGGCTGATCAGCTCGGCGAAGCGTTCCCAGTGCTCGGGAATGTCCCCGCGATCTGCCGTGGGCACGTGGACGGCGCTGCCTGTGACGGACCGGCTTGCCGCCCTCCAATGCCGCTGGACCGCACTGCCGAACCGGGCGAGGTCAGTAGTGGGCGAGCACCCGGGCGGCCTGAACGACACCGGAACAGATGCA
>DATCXA010000507.1:0-4245 GCA_036566085.1 Propionibacteriaceae bacterium | reverse complement strand
GGCCGGCGCGCCGCGCTCAGCCGTGTTGACGAGGTCTAGTGCCGGATGCCCGCCCACCAACGTCAGTGTCTCGATGCCCATGAACTCATGCTACCACCTAACCCAGGTACGGTGGTAGCTCTGAGGCTCACTGCCCGCTGGTGCTCCTGTCGCCATCAGCGCCGTCTTCCGCCAGGCCTGCCTTCGGTGACAGACCGAGCAGGAACATCAGTGCCAGCGCCACTGTGACCAGTACGGTCAACCGGAACTGAGGCAGTGAAGAGGATCTTGGGCGCCACCATCACGATCGCTAACGGCGTTGGAGAACTACGGAACCGCTACGGAACCGGCCACCGTCGACAGAGACAGCTGCAGGGTCTCGGACCGCGGCATGCCCGGTTAGCGGTGCAGAACCGCAAAGCGGTGTGGAACCGTCACGATTTGCGAGTCGAGATCGACCGGCGGCTGGCCGAGGAAGGCATCACCCGGGAGCGAACATCGAGAAATGGCTGATGGGTCACCGGGCACTGGCGCAGCCCGAACGCATCCTCACTCAACACGCAGAGAACGCTCACCGAGCCGCACTTACCGATAGCGAGCAGCTCGGTGTTGTCGAGCAGCTCAGTGCATTCGGCATGTCGGCCGCACAGATCACCAAGCGGACGAAGATCCAGCGCGGGGACCGTCGACGCATCGCTTGCCGTAGTCGGATCCGAGCAGCTGCGGCCACGGTGGTGCCTTTCTGTCGTTTCTGGTACCCATTTCGCTCGCACCTCGTGTAAATGTGTGTCCGACGAGTATGACGATCCAGGCTAAAGCCAACTCGCAGTGACGACCGCGGTTGCATCAGCCAGCGCGAAGGGAGAGATCAGCCCTCTGATCAACGCCCAGGTATCCCGCATGGCGGCGCTCACGATTGCACTCGTCGACGGCCTCGAACTTCAGAGGTTGATCCATCCCGAGACTGAGGTCGCCTTCCTCTACCAGGCGTAATATCCACACTTCTCTAGCTGGCCTGCGTCTTGTCCCTCTGATCGGTCGGAAGAAAGGTCAACTGCCAAAGACAGCCCACGGTGGATGATGCCTATGCGTACAGCAGCAAAGTACCGCAACGCCGTCGCAACCCACCGCTGTTCAGCGAGCTTCGGCCTCACTCATCGCGCCTCAACGAGGCTCAACGCGGCGCATGCCGTGATATTGCAAGCAAGGGGTGAGGGGTTCGAGTCCCCCTGGCTCCACGTATTTTCCCTTGTCAGACGACATTTCTTGGCTGATTGGCGCTGGCAAGATCTACAAGTACAGCAACAAATACAGCCACGGGGCGACCGGAGTCGCTGTTTCCACCGCCAGCCGGACCCGCGGCGGCCTAACGGGGTGCGCCGATTCAGTGAGCGGCCTGGAGTTGTTGTAGTAGGCAATGAAGGTGTCGCAGAGGGCTTGCAGGCCGGCCAGGGTTTGAGGCTGCCGGGTCTGGGCTGTGAGCCATTTCTTCGACGTCTGGTGGAACCGCTCCACCTTCCCGCAGGTAGTGGGATGGTTCAGCCGGGAATGCTTTTGTGTCACGACCAGGCGGCGCAGTTCGGCGGAGAAGCCGTTGATGGTGTCGTCGCGTCCGGCGCGACCGGCTACGCCTTCGACAACCTTTCTTCCTCCGCTTCCTTGCAGCGTTGCTCTGCCGGATCCCTGGGACCTCCACAACCAGAGCGGCACGAACCGACCCGAACCAATGGAGGAAATGCAATGAGCATCAAGATCACCGTCGAGGGGCACCTCACCAAGGCTCCCGAGCTTCGGAAGACCACGTTAGGCAAGTCAGTTACTCGCTTCGACCTCCACAACTTTCGTGAGCGTCTCGGCAAGGACTTCAAAGACGTCGCCACGATCTTCTTCAGCGCAAGCGTCTGGGAAGAAGACGGCGCTCCCGAAGTGGCCGAGCTCGGCTTGACCAAGGGCAGCCGTGTCAGCGTCGATGGACTCTGGTCCAAGCGAGCCTGGACCACCAAAGAAGGCCAGCGTCGCGTCACCGACTTGCTGACCGTCACAAGGTGCCGGTTGTTCACCGAGACCGAAGTCGCTCGTCCTGAAGCGGTCGACGACGATGCGGAGCCCACGCCGGAGAGGCCATCGCTCAGCCGGCTGCATAATCAGCCCGCCTCTGCGGGCCGGGACTTCCCAGCCCGCGGGCCATGGCGGATTAAGCCAGCGCGTTACTCCTGGCCGAACACTTCGCCGGGGAACCTGTCCCGGCCGGTCGCGGGAGACTGGGCACATGCCAGAAGCCGATCCACCGGAACCGGCCTCAAGCGAGGCGGCGCCGGAGCCCCGCACCGTGATCATCGGAGTCATCTCCGCACCGGGAACCTCCACGGAACTCGCCGAGCGGCTCCGACCCGATCTCACCAAGCGGATCGGTGCCCGGCTACCGAGCGTTCGCTGGGTGGTTCGGTTCGTTTCCGATCGACTTGTCGACGGGCCAGCGGATCTTTCCCAGCTCATCTCCGCGGCCCGCCGGCGGCTGATCGATGAGCAGTGGCACCTGACCATCTGTGTGACCGATCTTCCGTTGCAGACCGCTCGGCGACCAGTGGTGGCGCACGCGAGCATGACTCACGGTGTCGCTGTGCTGTCGCTGCCCGCGCTCGGCGCCGTCGGCGTGACCCGGCGCGCGGCGGATGCGCTCGTCCGGCTGGTCGCGGCGCTGGTTGGGGACGCCGACCGGGCAAACCTCGATGCGCACCCCCCGACCGGCACCCGTGGTCGGGCCCACCCCGACGTGCAGCGTCGCCGCGGCGCGGTCACCCGGCGGCTCCAGGAACTCGGCGATGCGGTAGCGCCCGACAGTCACGGGTTCGGCCTGGTCGCCGGGGTCATCACCGGCAACCTGCGCCTCCTCCTCGGCATGCTGCGGGCCAACCGGCCCTGGCGGCTTGCGATCCGGCTGTCCCGGGCGCTGGTGGCCGCGCTTACGGCGGCGGTATTCGCCCTTGTCACGAGCGACATCTGGCGTCTTGCCGACGGGCTCGGGCCGATCCGCCTGGCCCTGCTCACGGTCGGCTCCGTCGCCGGTGTGGTACTCACGATCGTCCTAGGCGCGGGTCTGTTGGAACGCCCGCCGCGCACCGGCTCGGCCCGGGAACAGGTCATCATGTTCAACCTCGTGACGCTTGCCACCGTGGTCATCGGGGTGCTCGCGCTGTACGGGACCCTTCTGGTGCTCAACCTGGTCGGCGCATTTCTGCTCGTTCCACGCCAGTCACTCACCGATGCGTTGGGCCACAAGGCCAGCGTCGCCAGCATCGCCGGGCTGGCGTGGCTGGCGACGTCGATCGCCACCGTGGGCGGTGCCCTGGGTGCGGGCCTGGAAACCGACGAGGCGGTACGCGAGGCGGCGTACAGCTATCAGGCCGACGCGGAACTCTCCCGCTGATCACACATTCGGCGGTCACTCACGCCGCACCCGGCTTACCGGCGACCGTTGCGAAGATCAGCAGAAGCGCGTAGACGACCAGACCCGCCACGAACCAGCCAAAGAGGCTGTTGCGCGAATAGTCAGCGGACCAAATGACGTGGGCGTTTGCTGACTGACTAAGCCATTGCAGGTGCGGCGGTCTTAGTTCGCCAGTACTGCAGCAGGTTGTGGGTCATGCAGATCACCTTCCACTCGGAACGAGCTGCGCTGAGCCCGCGTCTGCGGAATCTCGCAAAACCTCGATTGAACTTGATCTGACCGAACACAGGCTCGATGATCGCTTTTCGTAGCGGTAGCAATGACCGGTTCGCTGTCTCATTCGAGATGTCCCTCATCTCGAATGCAACCATTGCGCGGCCGGCGACTGATCTCGGTCCTGGCGATGCTCGTGGGTGCGCTTACGGGAGGTGTCTTGTTGCGCTGGGTGGCCCTCGCCGCGCCGCTCTGGTTGACGGCAGTACTGCTGGTCGCCTGTGCTACGGGCGCCTACCTGGCGGCCCGCCGCCCACAATCGCAGGCCCCGCGGTAGCCCCGGTGAGCATCACGGCAGCATCGTGTAACCGATCAGGTTATGGCGATCCTCCTTGTCGCTGGAGTGCGAGCGTCACCACGGTAAGGTCCCGGTCGCCCAGCCCTTGATCGACTACCTGCTGCCATTCGTCAGCCAAGCACGCAAGGGCGGCGAAGCGGTCCTCGCCGGCCGCCTGCAAGGCGAGGCGTACGTCCTTGAGCGCGAGGGACAAAGCGAACTGGGCGGAAAAGTCGTCCTTGGCGATGCGCTGCAGCTTGGCCCGCTT
>DATCXA010000434.1:0-2988 GCA_036566085.1 Propionibacteriaceae bacterium | reverse complement strand
GCACCGGGCGCCTACCCACCATCAACGCGCTGAGAGAGTGTCGCGTCAAGGGGTTCGGCATCAGCGTGGACGTCCCTGGTTCGCGTCACTCATCGATGTCGTCATCGTCAAGATCATCGAGCGTGATCTGGCGTGAGCCGCTCGCCGGACGAAGATCAACAGCTCGACCCGCCGTTGACGGCCTGTCCGCGCCGTACGCGACCCATTTCTCGATCATCGGACGAACGCAGCGTCCTTGCTGACTTTTAACCCAAGGTTTCTCACAACACAGACCGCCGGTGACGTAGCCTCGCCGTCAAGCTAGATCAGTGGCAAGGCCCAGCGCTGGGTGATGGGCAGGCAATCTTCCGCGTCGCATGTGATGCACGGACCCACGTAACAGGGCGGGTCCGGTGCGGGCGTAACGTCCACAGAGCAGAGCATTTTCAGAATTCCCCAACCACATCGATCGGAGGCTTCGCCATGTTCGCTCAGGTCATCCAGGGCAAGACATCCAACCAGCAGGCGCTGGATGCCGCGTTAAACCAGTGGGTACAGGATCTTGCACCAGGCGCAACCGGATGGCTCGGCAGCACGAGCGGGGTGACCGATGATGGCCGCGCCATCGCCGTCGTTCGCTTTGAATCCGAGGACGATGCCCGGCGCAACAGCAATCGGCCCGAGCAAGATCAGTGGTGGTCCGAGACCTCTAAGCTTTTCGACGGCGAAGCCAGCTTCCGTGACAGCAATGAGGTAACCGTCGACGCTCAGGGCGATCCGGACCAGGCCGGCTTTGTCCAGGTCATGCAGGGCCGCAGCAGTGATCCGGAACGGGCGAAGCAGCTGATGGATCAGGACGCCGACAAGTGGAGGGCGTTCCGTCCTGACATGGTTGGCAGTGTCTCAATCGGCCACGAAGACGGTGGCTACACCATGGTCATGTACTTCACCTCCGAAGCTGAGGCCCGCGAAGGCGAACGCAAGGAGATCCCTCCGGAACTGCAGGCGCAGATGGAGGAGATGAACAAGCTCAGTGTCGGAGAGACTGAATTCTTCGACCTCAAGCGGCCCGTGATGCTTTCCCCCAAGTGATCAAGGTTTCAAGAACCACAGCTGATCATGTGGAGGTCCGGCCTGCGCTTGCTGCACTGACTTCCTGACTCCCGGTCGGCAGCCACACTCTCATCCCTCATGGGTGATGTATCTCGGGCTTTGGTTCGATACACGTGGATGCTGTCCGGGAAGGGAGCTGCATGACATTAAGGCCGGCCGGTCTCAACAAGTCAATCGCCTACCTCTTCATGGTCGGGTCTGCCTCTTCGTGTTGGGATCTGTGCCGGCGTATGTGAAGGCAGTCGTGCGACCGCCGACAGCATCACCTACATCGTCATGTCGTCGATGAGCAACGCGCCGCCTGAGGTTTATCCCGCTCCTTCTCCACATGGAAACCTGCAACTGACGGGGTTGAGAGGTTGGGTGGCGCGGCGACCCTTCACCGGATTCTTGGTGATCGTGCTGGGCCTGAGTTGGCTGCTGTTCTCCATACCGGTGCTTGCCTTTCATGGCGTCATTCCCGGCGCGAATCTGCCGGCGGAGGTTTTCGCGCTGGCGTCGACGCTGCTGATCATGTTGCCAACGGCTTCGTGGGTCACCTGGATCACAGACGGACTGGCCGGGGTGCGGGCGCTGTTTGCGCGGTGTTTCGTTGGCGGTTCGGCATTGGCTGGTGGCTGGTCGTGCTGTTTGGCCTGCCGGTGCTCGCGCTGTTGCTCGGGTTGATCTTCGGAGGCTCGCTGCACACAGCGGACCTCGGGCCGGTGTTGATCAAACAACTCGGCTCGATCCTGGCCGTGGTGGTGATCAATCTGTGGGAGGAAACGGTATGGGCTGGTTTCTTCCAAACCCGCTTGGAGGCCCGCTTCAACTTCATCCTGGCCGCCGTTTTGACGGCACTGCCGTTCGCGGGTGTACACATGCCGCCGCTGCTCCTCGGTGATCATATGTCGGTGCTGTTAATACTCAAAGGCGTCGCTGGCTTGCTGATCTTGGGCGTTGTCGTTCGGCTGCTGATGGGTGTCATGATGCGTGCCGCCTTGGACAGCGTGTTGGCAGTCGGGGTTTTGCATCAGATCTTCGATGCCAGCAACAACAACGGCGCCCTGGTCGATTCGGTATTGGATGGCGCCGATGCCGGCAACATGACCCAGCTTGCCGCCGTGGTATTGACAGTGCTGGTCGCCGCGTGGCTGCTGTGGCGACATCCTGGCGCATTCACCAGACGTCATACACCGTTTCCAGATTCCCCTCGGGAGGTTGGGTAGCCATGCCCAGCGCGGTGGGTGGCGGAAGACGCTGGCCCATTCCTGCGGTTCCACAGATGGTGCGGGATGGCCATCGTTGTAGCCGGCCCGTTGATCGTCGTGGCGACGCTGCTGAACCCGCGTCGTGAAACGACGGGAACCTATTGCATCATCAGGACAAGGTCTTCCCGGATGGCCCAGTGCTCGACGATCTTTCCGTCAGCCAGTCTCCGATGTGCACTATCTCAGCTGCCGTGGTGACACCCCGCGGCGTGGCGAAGTCCGGAACGACTCGCTGACAGGTGCTTTCACGTACGGCTCGGACGACCACTTACGTGTCCTTGGCAACCAGGTCGGTCCACCGCTGATCCGGCATTCCGGCGAGGTACTTTCGTGTTAACGCTTTGGACGGGAGGCCACTTGCATGCCGTGGATCGCGTGGTTGATAGCGGCTGCGGCGTTGGGCGTCGCAGAGTCCTTCACGCTCACCCTGGCGTTCGGGTTGCTCGCTGCCGCAGCGCTCGTCGCCGCGATCGTCGCCGGTGTGGGCGGCTCCTTGCTGGCACAAGTCCTCGCCTTTGCGATTACGGCTGGGGTGGGGCTAGTGATCGTGCGGCCGATCGCGAGACGGCAGATGACCCATCCTTCACTGGTGCGCGAGGGCAGCTACGCGCTGGTCGGGAAGAAGGCGGTAGTCATCGAGGAGGTA
>DATCXA010000464.1:0-15879 GCA_036566085.1 Propionibacteriaceae bacterium | reverse complement strand
TTGGCTGGCGGATCGCTCTGCTGCCAGATGCGCCGCCAGCTAGCGGAGGGCGGTTCCGGCGCCACCGCTAAGCCGCGCTGGGTCCTCCACCAGGTCGCGGCATCCTCAGCAAGGAGTTGCTTCACTGCGTCGGCGATCTTGGTGTCAAACTCGTTTGCCGCCTCGCCGGCCCCGGGCATCATCGGCATCCCATACCGCACAGCTACCCGCGGACGCCCCGGGACCGGCCAGTAGCTTCCTCGAGGCATGGCCGCGTACGTGCCGAGGATCCCCACTGGAACAACAGGCACCTGACACTCGATCGCCAGCTCGGCGGCACTGAGTTGAAACGAGCGAACGAATCCGTCACTAGACCGTGTCCCCTCAGGGAAGATGACCACAGTCCAGCCCTTCGCCAGCAATTTGCCCGGCGTAGGAGTCAATCCACTGTCGCTCTGGCCGATCGGAAGAGTCCCAATCGGAAAGGCCGCAATCGGAAAGGCATTGAACACAAGGGCCGATGCACCGGTCCGCACCCAGCTGTCGAAGAAGTAGCCGCTTGCTACCCCGACCGCGGTGCGGCGGCGCCGTTTGGCCGGCAATGTCGATACCAGCACGGCCGTGTCCAGATGCGAGGCGTGGTTGGCCACGATCAAGGCTGGCCCGTCCAGCTGACGAAGCTCGTCGAGGCCGTAGACCTCTACGGCCAGCTCCTTGCGCATTACGTTCTTGACCCCGACCACTTGGACAAACTCACGCAGGCCACGCATCGGAGCTAACCGCGCCCAACCCGTCCGCCTTACCGGCTGCCGGTTCTTCATCTGACGTCGACCAGGATCTGGGGCGGGCTGTGCAGATAGCTGATTGACGGCGCATTGCCGACCGTTGACGCCACGATCTCAAGGGCGTCGGCAAGTGTGGAAGCAGCCCGAAAACCCATCCGAGCTGCGCTCTCTCGATCAGCGCCCACCCAGACAATGTCTTTGCAGTGCTGTTGGGCTGCCGCGATCTGATACCACAGATGCATCGGGTGGACGCCGTGGAACGCCTGGCTGGTGCGGTACAGGTGGACATACCACGAGTCACGAGCGAACTTTTCCTCATAGTCGGTCGAGATCTGCTGCGCGTCGGTCGTAACGGTCAGCACGTCGGCAAAGAAGTCGACATAGGACGGATGGTGCAGCGGGGAGAATTCCGCCTGCAAGGGGTGGTACACGATCAAGGCACCACCAGGGCGTACGAATGGCGTGCCGGTATGGGAGCCGAACGAAGCCGCGAGTGCACTCCAAGCAGCAAGGACCGGATTGATCACTGAGTCGACGCTGTACGGCGTTTGCGCACTGACCCCAAGCAGACCAACGTCTGCCGGCGCAGGCACCTCGACGAGTTGTTGGGCAGTTACCTGTGCGGAGCTCGCCTTGTGGACTGCGGCCGGCGCTCCGGCAGTTACCAGGGTTGCGTGGTAGTCGGCCTCGGTACGGTTCATCAGCCGCCGACGGGCGCGTGGCGGCGTCCATTCCAGACCATGGCGCACCGCGAACCAGGTCGCCCGGTCCTTCAGCGTCCACTCCCATTCACGCCCACTCAGAAACTCCAGTGGCGGGGCAAGAACGTCGTTGTCCAACACCGCATCAATCTCGAAGACGGATACGGCAGCTGAGACTAAATCCGCAATCTCAGCCGCAGCAGCGTCGCTACCTTGGCCCTGCAGGCCGCAAAGCTGGCCGATCGTCGCGGTAGAGCCGAGGCCCGCAGCAATCTCTGCCGCGCCACGGCGGCGCGAGTTATCGGCCAAATGCACGAAGATCAACAAGTCTGAATTGGCAACCCGAGCGTTCAAGGCGACCTCGCCGGCCGTCGTGCTGCCGATGCTGACCAAGTTGTCGGCATTCTCAGCATCGTGATTGGTCAGGAGCCCATCGGCGTAGAAAGATCGAAAGACGCGCTCACCGACGATGTATTCCAGTTCTTCTGCGGTCATCCGCCGGTTCAATCCATTCGCACTGACGAGCGCGACATCGTCTACCCCGGCTGCCGCAGCCCGAGTCAAGACCGCCTCGATCACCTTTCCGCGGATGTCGGGCCGCCGCATTCTCGATGTAGGCGTACCAATGTCGTCGAAGGCGATCGTCAACCGCATTGCAGGTTGCAGCAGTGCTGCCAGCGGCGCTGACTGGAGCGGCGCATCGATGGCGGCATTGATCGCCTCAACGAGATCGGGGATACGAGGCAACGACTCGACGGGATAGATCACCCGCGTGCCAAGGGGAAACTTCTCAAGACGAAAACGATCACCATCAGGCACCAGCAGTGGCGGCGTGCGATCGTCGACCTCGAGAACGAAGCCGGGTCGGCCCATCTACCAATCTCCTTACGTCGGCAGCGCCCAGCGCGGCGTGATCGGCTTGATCTTCCACTCCACTACCGACCACTGGTTGCGCGTCGCGGCCCGCATGAGGGCAATGTCGGGACTGACGGCGACCGCGTTGCCCACAGTCTCCAGCATCGGTAGATCTGAGTGGGAGTCTGCGTAGGCAAAGCTACGGTCGAGCGCGACCCCATGTTGGGTCGCGTAGTGCTTCAGCCAGGCGGCTCGAGACTCTCCGACTACGGGCGGACCGGTCAGGAAGCCGGTGCAGCGGCCCTCCTCGTCAACTCCAAGATCAGCGGCGACGATGACATCGAACAGCGGCTGGAGCGGTCGGGTCAGCGGGCGCACTACCCCGGTTATGAGAATCGTGGTGTGGCCGGCTGCACGATGCTCCCGAATTCTTCGGACGGCGTCGGGGGAAAGCCGGCTCAAAATGTGCGGCGCCAGGGATGTATCGACGAAACGCTCAAGCGCGGCCAGGTCTGCGCCGCGGTAGCGGCGGTAGACCGCTCGCAGGAAGGTGCCGCGATCTCGTTGCTCAGCGCGAAGGTAGGACGGAAGGTGTCGCATCACTTGGCCGACCTCGGCCAGCTGCTGGGCGCGCGATAGCTCCGGCAGTCGAGCCCACAGATATTGTTCGATGACATTGGTGGACATGATCGTGCCGTCGAGGTCGAAGATCGCAAGCCCGTCCGATCCTGCGGTGTCCTTGTCGAGGTCCTTCATCGTGGTTGGTCGGTTGCCGCGCTTGCGTCGGATTGCGTCCATCCGGCGTACCGGTGCGGTGATCGATGGACAGTGGACCTCTTGGATGTAGGTCTTCCAGTCGTAGACCGACGTGTCGAAGGCGAACGCTGCATGATCTTCAGAGTGCAGCGACTGAGTGAGGGCGAGGGTGTTGTCGTCGACAAAGTGCAGCTCGGACTGCGCGTACTCCTTATAAAGCGAGTGATAACGCCGCAGGAAATCCAGCCGGACACCGGTGCGATCGAGGTCTTTGGCGATCTTGCGTGTTCGGTCTGAACGCGGCGCCTGGGCCAGCATCCGCTCCGCCATCTTGTGAGCGCGTTCCGAGGTGGAGAGCAGCCGCTCGATCGAGGACGCGCCGGGGAACTTCCACTGCGGCAGCCGGGCGGCTCCCCGTGGACCGCCCTCGAATGGATGAGCGACGAAGTACGCGCGGGTGTAGGTATACATATCTTTGAACGTCAGTGGGTTCCGGGCGCCCGAATTGATGTGGTAGTACTCCGGCGTCCCGATTTCTGGCTGAGTAGCGCAAACAGCGAGGATGGCGTTCACGACATGATCGCACGGCACGATGTCGACAACAGCTTCCGGCGAAGCGGGAAATTCCGGCAGCTCACCTCGCCCGTACGCCAAGATCAGCGGCTCAGCCATCTTGAAGCCCTCGATCCAGCCGGGATACGGATGCAGCCATGAGGACTCGACGATCGCCGGCCGGACGATTGATACCTGCAGGTCGCGTCCGACATCGGTGACCACCCGCTCGCCCAGGGCCTTGGTGAAGGTGTAGACGTCGGTCCAGCCCAGCGAACGAGCGCGCTCGGTACCAGCCTTGACGAGCTCGGCGTCCACCCACGCCATGCGGCGCCGCTCGGTGTCGGCCGCAGTTGTCAGAAATCCCGCCTGGCGATGCTCGCGCTCAGCTTCCTTGCGAAGTCTTGCGAGCTGGACTGAGGTACGCGACTCCGCCTCGATCAGGTCTCGCATGGCGATACCGGCAGCAGCCTCGGCCTCATAGTCGATGTCGTGAACATGCGGTGCCTCGGGGATCGCGCCACGGCGGCGGCCAGCTGTGTACGCGGTGGAGATATGCACATAGTGCGGCACCTTGCGCCATGCGCCGCGCTCGTCGGCAATAGCCTCCAGCATGCGATTCATCAGAGCCTTGGTGCCGATCACATTCGTCGCGAACGCCTGGTCAATCGGTGGGTCGAAGGAGACATCGCCAGCGCAGTGCACCACGATGTCGAGATCAGCGGGCAGCTGCGGCACATTTGGCAAGTCGCCTTCGATGATCTCGACCCGGCTGTCGAGCAGTTCGGCAGCTCCTCCAGCAGCGTCCCGAACCTCGGTAAAGATCGGCTTCTTGACCAGCGCAATCATGCGGTCATGAGCACTGGCTGAGCCCTTACGTCGCACCAGCACCGCAGGCGTGGTGTCCGGCAGCTCAGTCAAGATTTTCCACAGCAGCTGCTCGCCGATGAAACCGGTGACACCGGTCATCACGATCTTCTTGCCGGCGAGCAAGTCCCGCAACCGCCCATCGAGCCGTTGCACGCTAGGGCGGCGTTTGATTGCGTCGCCCGCTGCGCTCGCTCCGGGGTGAGTCTCGGCGGGCACTGCACTCATGTGCGGTTGCTTTCTGAGCTGCTATTGAGCTGCGCGGCCGCTAGCGCCTCTTGGAGGCTGAACCGTCGCAGGTAGAGCGCGCTGCCGATGATGGCACCTTCCACCCCGATGTCGACCATGCCCCGGAGCGCGAGGATGTCTTCGAGATTCGAGATCCCACCGCTGGCGATGACCGGCTTGTCCGTTTCTTCACACACCTGGCGGAGCAGCTCCAGGTTCGGACCGCGCAGCATGCCGTCGGCCGCAACGTCGGTCACCACGAAGCGCGCACAGCCCGCATGGTCTAGCCGGTGCAATGTCTCGAACAGATCGCCACCCTCGCGAGTCCAGCCACGGGCCGCCAACTTCCTCCCTCTGACATCTAGCCCGATGGCGATGCGCTCCCCATAGTGGTCAATGATTTCCTCGCACCACTCCGGACGCTCCAGCGCTGCCGTACCGATATTCACCCGCGCGCATCCGGTCGCCAGTGCCCGTTCCAGGGACTCATCATCGCGGATCCCGCCGGACAGTTCGACGTTCAGCCGCAGATGGGAGGTCAGCTCGGCGATGATTTCGGCATTGTTGCCACGCCCGAAGGCGGCGTCTAAATCGACCAAGTGGATCCATTCGGCCCCTGCGTCCTGCCAATGTTGGGCAGCAGCGCGGGGGTCGCCGAACCGCTTCTCAGAGCCGGCGCGGCCTTGCACCAGCTGCACCGCCTGCCCTCCGGCGATGTCGACCGCAGGCAGCAGCACGAGCCGGTCCGCCCGAGCTGTGGCCTGTGAATGACTTGCCGAATGCACCAGAAGACCCTATCGCCCGCCGAGCGTTAGGCCGGACGCTTGGACTTGGGCAGCTTGGCAACGATCAAGTTGTACGAGGTGTCGATCAGGTCCTTGATCTCGTCAGGAGCAATCGTCCCGTCCAGCTGGAACGTGTTCCAGCCGTGCTTGCCGATGTAGGCCATCTTGGACGCTGCACCCTGATAGCGGTCCAACAGCAGGTCGGCAGTCTCGCGGTCCCCGCACTTCAAACCGATCGCAGTCTCGTTTCCGAGAAAAGCGAAGATCTTGTTCCCAACCTTGGCGACCACGTCACCCTCCCAGGGCTCGTCTTGCCACGCGCCAGGTTTGGCGAGGCAGTAGTCGAGCCACCGTGTCCGGCTCACCATTCGATCACCATGTCACGCTCACAAGGTTGAGACCCAGTTGCCGATCAGTCGAGCACCGGCGTCACCGGACTTTTCGGGATGGAACTGGGTCGACCAGAGCGGGCCGTCTTCTATCGCAGCGACGAACCGGTCCCCGCCGTGCTCGGCCCAGGTGACCTTCCGTTCCGGAGCCGCCGGCAGCGCGCGTACGCCGTAGCTGTGCACGAAGTAGAAGTATTCGGATTCAACGGCTGCAAACAGCCGGCTGCCGTCAGCCGCTTGCACGGTGTTCCATCCCATGTGCGGGAGCCGCTCGGCATCCAGACGCTCAACTAGCCCTGGCCAGATGCCGCAGCCTTCGGCGCGTACGCCGTGCTCGATACCCGCCTCGAACAGCACCTGGTGACCCACGCAGATGGCAAGCGTCGGTCGGCCGTGGCTGCGCCGCTCGGCGATGATCTCTGGTCCGCCAACGGCAGCCAAGCCCGCCATGCACGCGGCGAACGCGCCAACGCCCGGCACTACCAGGCCATCGGCAGCTACAGCAAGCCGGGTATCGCTAGTAACGTTGACCTCGGCTCCGGCACGAGCGACTGCCCTTTCCGCCGAGCGAATATTGCCAGAGCCGTAGTCGAGTACGACCACTCTCGTCACAAAACTCCCTTGGTGCTTGGTATGCCACCAACCCGTGGGTCGTACGCAATCGCATCCCGGACCGCACGCGCCAGGGCCTTGAACTGGCACTCGACGATGTGGTGCGGGTCGCGACCGGAGATCACCGTCATGTGCAAACAGATCTGAGCATGGAAGGCGAGCGTCTCCATCACGTGGCGAGTCAGTGAGCCGACATACGGCACGCTGCCAGGAGCTCCGCCGCTTCCGGACGAGCCGCCGATCAGCACGTACTCCTGTCCGGCCGGCTCACCGGTGTGCACGCAGTACGGTCGCCCAGATACGTCAACAACTGCCTGCGCCAGCGCCTCGTCCAGCGGCACCAGCGCACTTCCGAATCGCCGAATCCCGCTCTTGTCGCCGAGTGCGGAACGGATCGTCTGGCCCAGCACGATTGCCGTGTCCTCGACAGTGTGGTGAGCGTCGATGTGCCAGTCCCCAGCGCTTTCCACCTCGAGGTCGATCAGGGAATGGACGGCAAAGGCGGTCAGCATGTGGTCGAAGAATCCCACTCCGGTCGAGATCTGAGTACGGCCGCTGCCGTCCAAATCGAGGCTCACCCTGACCTTTGACTCCGAGGTCTGCCGTTCCAGCGTTGCGGTACGGGACTCGGTCATGGAATCTCCTTGTTGGTTTCGGTTTCGAGCACTGCACCAGGAGCAAGCAACGGGGCCAGTGCGTCCCTGAAGGCCTGCATCTCCGCCGGAGTCCCGGCCGATACCCGCAACCAGCCTTCCGGTCCGGTTTCCCTGATCAAGACGCCACTGTCCAGCAGCGCCTGCCATACCGCATGCCGGTCGGCAAATCGGCCGAAAAGTACAAAGTTGGCATCTGATTCTGCAACCTGCAGCCCTTGCGCGGCGAGCCACTGTGCAAGATCATCGCGAGCCTGCCGGAGCTGATCGACCTTGGCCAGCATTTCGGGCGCATGGGCCAAGGCGACCCGAGCTGCGGCCTGGGTTAGCGCTGACAGGTGATAGGGCAGCCGTACGATCCGGAGCGCTTCGATGAACGCCGGAGCCGCTGCGAGATAGCCCAGTCGGCCGGCCGCGAAAGCAAAAGCCTTCGACATAGTCCGGCTCACCGCTAGCCGCGGATAGTCCGGAAGCAGCTCGAGCGCGCTGGGAGTGCCATTCCGGGCGAACTCGTAATAGGCCTCGTCAATGACAACAACACCGGGCGCGACATCGCAGATAGCCCGAAGGGTGTCCAGGCTCACAGCGGTGCCGGTGGGGTTGTTCGGGCTGGTGATCAACACCACAGCGGGTCCGATTTCCCGCACTGCGGTCCGCGCGGCATCAGGGTCGATGGTGAAGTCGTCGCGGCGCGGAGCGGTGCACCACTCGCTGTGGGTATCGCGGGCGTACTCGGGATACATCGAGTACGTCGGCGCGAACGAGAGCACCCGCCGGCCTGGCCCGGCGAAGGCCATCAGCACGTGCAACATCACTTCATTGCTGCCATTGGCGGCCCAGATCTGATCAGCGGCCAAGCCGTGACCGAGGTAACGAGCCAGGTCACCACGCAACGCGAGTGCATCGCGCTCGGGATACCGGTTCATCGATCGCCCGGCCTCGGCGACAGCAGCAGCAATCTTGTTGATCACCTGCTCACTCGGCGGGTAGGGATTCTCGTTGACGTTGAGACACACCGGAACGTCGAGCTGGGGCGCCCCGTACGGTTTCTGACCGACAAGCTCAGGTCGGATGGGCAGTTCCTCGAGCGCCGGACCAGCCCATTTCGCCTGCGTCATCACCGGGTACGCGTCGATGGGAAAAACCTCCGAGCGATGGCGGCACCGTGAGCGGGTAGATCTTCGGCGTCGGCAAACACCTCTACCCTCCGAGCCACGTCTTCAAATGCAGCCTGGGTGTAGCTGACAACATGCATCATCTTGAGGAAACTGCGCACGTTCAGCCCCGAGGAGTGACAGGCGCACCGCCCGGTCGGCAGCACATGGGTACTGCCGGCGCAGTAGTCGCCGAGCGAGACCGGCGACCACGGCCCAACGAAAATGGCACCCGCGTTGGTGATCATGGACGCCACTTGCTCCGGGTCAGCAGTCTGGATCTCCAGATGTTCTGCCGCGTAGCCATTGGCGACCTCGATGGCCTGCCCAATGTCGTCCACCATCACGATGGCGGATTGCCGACCTGCCAAGGACTGCCCGATGCGTTCCACATGCTTAGTCGCCGGAACCTGAGCCGACAATTCAGCCTGCGTGCCCTCGGCCAGCTCGTCGGAGTCAGTGATCAACACCGCGGCTGCCAGCGGATCATGCTCGGCTTGGGAGATGAGATCCGCGGCCACGTGGACAGGATCGGCCGTGGCATCGGCAAGCACCGCGATCTCGGTCGGTCCGGCCTCGGAGTCGATGCTGACGCGCCCCTTGAGCAGCCGTTTCGCCGCGACCACGTAGATGTTGCCGGGGCCCGTGATCAAGTCGACTTGCCGGCACAGGTCGGGGACGCCGTACCCGAACATGGCGATCGCTTGCGCGCCACCGACCGCATAGACCTCATCGACGCCGAGGATCTGGCAGAGCGCCAGGATGCTGGGATGTGGCAGTCCGCCAAACTCAATCTGCGGCGGTGAGGCGAGCGCAATCGAGGGTACGCCGGCAACCTTCGCCGGCACCACGTTCATGATCACGCTCGAGGCCAAGGGCGCCAATCCGCCGGGAACGTAGAGGCCGACCCGGCTCACCGGAATCATGCGTCGGCGTACCACCGCGCCGGGTGCGACACTCACTTCGCCGCCGGCATCGCCAAGCTCGGTCTCACAGACCCGGCGACGTCGCTCGATCGCCGTTGCGAAGGCTTTCCGAAGATCAGGATGCAGCCGCGCCGCAGCGTTCTCCAAAGCCGTACGCGGCACCCGAAACGAAGTGGGAAGCACTCGATCGAAACGCATCGAGTAATCGGCCAGCGCCCCCGCCCCGCGACGCGCGACATCGGCGCATATCGGCCGGACAATGTCGGTGGCGGCGGCGACGTCGAAGTCGGCCCTGGGCACGATGGCGGCGTAATCCAGCCGCTGACCGGCCGCCCGCCGGCCGCGGAGATCGATCACCCGAAGCACGGGGAGATTCTACGGCCCAGGCAGCGTTCGCCGACCAATAATCATCAGCGCTGTCCGCACGACGGATTAGGATCTCGTCCCGTCGGAGCGCCAGCTTCGCTCGAGGAGATTCATGGAAGAGCCCCAGCTGATCGCACCACTGCCAGAACGGGGCGCGATCATTCGGGCCGCTGCTGGCATCGGCCTGTATGCCATGGCTTTTGGAGCCTCCTTCGGCGCGATCTCCATCGGCTGCGGATTGAGCGTAGGCCAAACCATGGTGCTGAGCCTGGTGATGTTCACCGGCGCATCGCAGTTCGCTTTTGTCGGAGTAGCCGCATCGGGCGGATCGCCCTTCGCCGCGGTACCTGCTGCCATGCTGCTCGGAGTCCGCAACGCCTTCTACGGTGTGCCCATTTCGGAGATCTTGCACCCGCGCGGATTACCGCGATTGTGGACGGCCCATTTCGTGATCGACGAGACCACGGCAATGGCCATCACTCAGTCCACGCCTCGGGCCCGGCGCTATGCCTTCTGGGCGACCGGGCTGATCTTGTTCTCCCTTTGGCAGCTCGGCAGCCTGGCCGGCGCGCTCGTTGGTCGGGCAGTCAATCCTTCCGATATCGGCCTGGACGCTGCGGCGCCCGCCGTTTTCCTAGCCCTGCTCTGGCCCATGCTGCGACGCCCTGAAGCGCGTTGGGTCGCCTTGGGCGGCGCGGTGTTAGCGCTGGCGTTGGTACCGATAGCACCGCCGGGGGTGCCGGTACTGGCTTCGGCGATTGTCGCGCTGGTCGGTGGCCTGCTGCCGACCCGGCAGGTGCCTGAAGTCAATGACGTTGAGATCGATGACCGGGATCCGATATGAGCCCGCTTTGGCTGGCGATCATGATCGCCGCGGTTGGCTGCTACCTGCTGAAACTGGCCGGAGTGTCGATGCCTGAGTCGATCTTGAATCATCCCAAGGTGCAGCGAGTTGCACAGTTGCTGCCGATTGCAATGTTGTCAGCTTTGGTCGCTGTAGAGCTCTTCGATGGGGGCGGCCGCTACTCGCTTGATTGGCGAACGCTGGCCGGCGTTGCGGCCGGAGTCGTAGCTTTGCTGCTTCGGCAGGGATTCCTGGTCGTGTTCTTGATCGCGATCGCTGTGACAGCGCTATTGCGTCTCGTGACCTGACCGCGCACGCCGGCGCAGCAGGGGGCGCGGCTCCTCCTCGTCGCGGCCGATTGAGGATCCCAGCAGTACTGGGATGATCGCGAAGAACGGCCAGACGAGCAGGGAGGCGCGGGCTCGCAAGGTCAGCGGGATGGGCACCAGCTGCCCCGGCTGAGCCGCCGCCAGACGAGCCGAGAAGTCGCCTGGGCCGAGGCGGTAACCGACCAGCCAGCAGGTCAGCGCCGATGCCACCGCACAGACGAGCACCACCAGTACCACGGTCCAGCCGAGGGAACGCAGCCAACGCCAAGCCCCGAGGCCGATCAGCAGTCCAGCAACGAGACCGATAGCGCAGAACCAGGCGTCGCCGGCGATGAACTCGGTGAGGCCGCGTTCGGTAGTCGTGGCTCCCCCATTGCTGTTCAACTCGTACGCCGGCGGCTTTACCACCAACCACCAGACCACGCCAGCCGCGGCGCCCAAGGCTAGAGAGCCGGCGAAGAAGCCAAGCAACCGAACTGACAGCCGCCATCGGCGCCTCGTCGAAGTAGCGGCTGGCTCCGTCACGACACCAGACACGACGGTCCCAACAAAGCCTTGAGATCGGCCATCAACGGCGCGGACGGCGTTACACGCAGCCGCTCGTCGAGCTTCATCACCGTTGTCTTATCAGCAGATCGAAGCCGCAGCCGTACCTCGGTCAGACCAGGATGTGATGCCAGCACGTCACGAAGCTGCTGCACTACTTGCGGCGTACACCGAGTCGCCGGAAGCGAGATGACAACGGGCCCACTGGGCGCGTGAGTGATATCGGGCAGGCTGAGCTCGGAGGCGTTGAGCGATACAACGTCGTCTTCGACCTTGACCTTGCCCTTGATCTTGACCACGGTGTCAGTGGCCAGCACTGTAGACACCATCTCGTACGCTCTCGGGAAGAGCAAAACCTCGATAGATGCCTCCAGATCCTCGATAGTGATCACTGCCCAGATATCCCCGCGTCGAGTGGTCTTGCGGGTGATGTTGGTGATCATTCCCGCGATAGTCACCGTGCTCTCGCGGGGGCCGTCGTCGGAAAGCAACTCCCCAATGCCGATGTCTCGTTCGGCAGCGAGGATGTGCTCGAGGCCCTGCAGTGGATGGTCGCTGACGTAGAGACCAAGCATCTCGCGCTCGAACGCGAGCTTGGTGCGCTTGTCCCAGTCGGGCAGGTCGGGAACGCTGCCGGTAAGCACGGGATCGGTCTCTGCTAGCTCGCCGAACAGATCGTCCTGGCCGTTCGCCTCGTTGCGCTTCAGGTCCAGTACCGCATCCACCGCAGCCTCGTAGATGCTCATGAGCGCCCTTCGTGAGTGGCCCATTGATTCGAAGGCTCCCGCCTTGATCAACGACTCGATCACTCGCTTGTTGCAGACCACTAGGGGGACCTGGTCTAAGAAGCCGTGGAAGTTCACGGCCTTGCCATGCGCCTCGCGGGCGGCGACGATGCCGTCCACGACGTTATGTCCGACGTTGCGGACCGCGGTGAGGCCGAAGCGGATGTCGGCGCCGACCGGCGTGAAGTTCGCTGCCGATTCATTCACGTCAGGCGGCAGCACCTGGATGCCCATCCGGCGACACTCACTGAGGTAGATGGCCATCTTGTCTTTGTCGTCGGCTACCGAGGTCAGCAGTGCCGCCATGAACTCCGCCGGATAGTTGGCCTTCAGATAGGCGGTCCAGTACGAGACCATGCCGTACGCCGCCGTGTGGGCCTTGTTGAAGGCGTAGTCGGAGAAGGGAACCAGGATGTCCCATAGGGCCTTGATCGCCCCGTCTGAGTAACCGTTCGCGTGCATGCCTTTGGAGAACGGCACGAACTCGGCGTCGAGAATTTCCTTCTTCTTCTTGCCCATCGCCCGCCGCATGTTGTCGGCCTGGCTGAGCGTGAAGCCGGCAACCTTCTGGGCGATCGCCATCACCTGCTCCTGATAGACGATCAGCCCGTGAGTCGTGCCGAGGATCTCCGCGAGCGGCTCGGCCAGCTCGGGATGGATCGGGGTAATCTCCTGGCGCCCATTCTTGCGCAGCGCATAGTTCGTGTGGCTGTCCGCGCCCATCGGACCTGGCCGGTACAGCGCGAGGACTGCGGAAATGTCCTCGAAGTTGTCCGGGCGCATGAGCCGCAGCAGCGAACGCATTGGCCCGCCGTCGAGCTGAAACACCCCGAGGGTGTCGCCTCGGCTGAGCAGCGCGTAGGTTGGCGCGTCGTCTAAAGGAAGGTCTTCCAGTGTTAGCTCGTAGCCGCGGTTGAGGGCGATGTTGGCTATCGCATCGTCGAGTACGGTGAGGTTGCGGAGGCCAAGGAAGTCCATCTTGATTAGGCCGAGCGCTTCGCACGTCGGGTAGTCGAATTGGGTGATGATCGCGCCGTCCTGCTCTCGACGCATGATCGGGATGATGTCGATCAACGGATCGCTCGACATGATCACTCCGGCGGCATGCACACCCCACTGCCGCTTCAGGCCTTCCAAGTCCTTCGCCGTATCAACAACGGTTTTGACATCGGGATCGATCTCATACAGCGAGCGGAACTCCCCGCCCTCGCCGTAGCGGGGATGATCACGGTCGAAGAGCTTGGCAAGCGGCACGTCCTTGCCCATCACCGGCGGCGGCATCGCCTTGGTGATCTTCTCTCCGACACCGAAGGGATAACCCAGCACCCGGGATGCATCCTTGACAGCCTGCTTGGCCTTGATCGTCCCGTATGTGACGATCTGGCTGACCCGGTCGTCGCCGTACCTGTCAGTGACATAGCGGATTACCTCGCCGCGCCGACGCTCATCGAAGTCAATGTCGAAGTCAGGCATCGAGACCCGGTCGGGATTGAGGAATCTCTCGAAGATCAGTCCGTGCATCAGCGGATCGAGATCAGTAATCCGCATCGCATACGCAGCAATCGAGCCCGGACCCGAACCACGGCCCGGCCCGACACGGATGCCGTGCTCCTTGGCCCAGTTGATGAAGTCAGCAACGACAAGGAAGTAGCCGGCGAAGCCCATGGAGATGATTACGCTGGTCTCAAAGTCGGCCTGCCTGCGAACCTCATCGGGAATGCCGCCCGGATAGCGCCGATGCAGGCCGGCCTCGACCTCATGGAGGAACCAGGAGTCCTCGGTTTCTCCTTGGGGACATGGGAACCGCGGCATGTAGGTGCCGTTGCCTTCGGTGAAGGAGATGTTGCAGCGCTCGGCAATCGCCAGCGTGTTGTCACAGGCCTCTGGGAGTTCGGCGAAAAGCGCCCGCATCTCGGCCGGTGACTTGAGGTAGTGCTGATCGCCCTCGAATTTGAACCGGTTGCCATCGGCCATGGTCGAGCCGGTTTGGACACAGAGCAACACCTCATGCGCAGCGGCATCGGATTGCTGGGTGTAGTGCAGGTCGTTAGTCGCCACCAGTGGCAGCTTCAGGTCGTTTGCGATCTTGAGCAGGTCGGCGCGTACCCGATTCTCGATGGTCAGGCCGTGGTCCATGAGCTCGACGAAGTAATTGCCGGCGCCGAAGATGTCGCGGAACTCCGCCGCACTGGCAAGGGCGTCGTGGTAGCGACCCAGCCGCAGGTAGGTCTGTACCTCTCCGCCCGGACAACCTGTGGTTGCAATCAGTCCTTCGGCGTACCTGGCAAGCAGTTCGCGATCGACCCGTGGCTTGTAAAAGTAGCCCTCCAAGGACGCAAGTGAGCTGAGCCGGAACAAGTTGTGCATGCCAGGCGTACTCTCGGCCCACATGGTGAGGTGGGTGAACGCGCCGCCTCCGGAGACGTCGTCTGAGCCGCCGTCACCCCAGAGCACGCGACGCCGCTCGGAGCGGTGGGTCTTGGGAGTGAGGTAGGCCTCTATCCCGACGATCGGCTTCACCGAGGATGCCCTGCCTGCCTTGTAGAACTCGTACGCGCCGAAGGTGTTGCCGTGGTCGGTAACTGCTATGGCAGGCATGCCCATCTGCTCGCAGCCAGAGAACAGGTCAGCGATCCGGGCCGCCCCGTCGAGCATCGAATACTCAGAGTGCACATGCAGGTGGACGAATGAACCGTCCCCAGACTGGATGCTCCCCGGCATACCCGCAGCAACCTCCACAATCGAACCCTTGCCGTGCCGTTTAGGACGCGCCTTGCACGACGCGAGCGGGGAAGCTCAGCACGCGCCTACATTAGTCGCCCGATATCCACATACCAGTCTGCGACGCGCGTCTGACAGTCCAGGGCTCAGGCGGCCTTGGCAGGTGCCTGGTCAACCGCCGCACAGCTTCAGGACTCTCTCCACAGTTCGGATGTTGCGGACCGTGGAACTCACGCCAATGATGTCGCTGAACTTCTCCGCGAGCTTGCTCTTTCCGATGCCCTGCGAGTAGTTGACGTAGACCTCCTGGCCAGCAAAAGCGAACGGCTCATGATTTTTCGCGACCGCAGCGACCCTGTCCTTGGCATCCTTTGCCGGCGCCTTCGTCAGGAATGCGACCGTCACCTGGCTCGGGTTGCCGTCCGGGTACGGATTCTCAGCCAAAACCTTCTTCAGTTGCGCCGGTGTCCGGATCGTCACGTCGATGGAGCGGCCGAAGGTGTCTGTGATCGCCTTGGAAATCTCGTGTTCTACGGTTGCTGCCTTCCTCGGTGAATTGACGATCAAGTTGCCGCTGTTGATGAACGTCGCGACATCGGTGTATCCGAGATCCTCCGCCATGGTGCGCAGCGCGGGCATGGAAATCTTGTTGTTGGGCCCGAGATTGACCCCGCGGAGGAAGGCGACATAGGTAGCCATGTCACCATCATTTCAGCGCCTCTGCGGTATCAGACGCCGAGCAACCGCTCAGGCCGCGGCCGCATGAAGACGAACCAGGTGACCAGACCGCACAGCACGTAAGACGCAATGAAGGCCAGGTACGCACCGTCGCCGTTCTTTAGCGTGAGGAAGGACTGCTGGAAGGCCAGGTTCACCAGGACGCCGCCGAGCGCTCCGATCGCGCCGGCCAACCCGATCAGGGCGCCGGAGCGCCGAATCGCCCGATGATCAGCTTCAACAAGATCAAGGCCGGCACCGACAATCGTCCAGTTCCGGCCACCGAACTTGCCGACGGCGAAGGTGTACGGCAGGCGGAGCAGTGCACC
>DATCXA010000440.1:0-9870 GCA_036566085.1 Propionibacteriaceae bacterium | reverse complement strand
TCCGTACGGGTGAACGACCCCCCAGCGTCGAGCCAGCACCACGTGGTTGGGAAAAGCCTGCCGAGGATGCCGGAAACGAACCCTCGGCAACACAAGTTGATATTCGTGCAGCGCCGCCTCCGGAGGTTGAGCTTCCCGAGGTTGAGCTTGCTCCGGAGGCGCGAGCTCTCGAGCGCCCGGAAGCTCCAGAGAGCCGCCTGGTACGCCTTCGTCGCCGGCTCGCCGGATCGAACAGCCCGTTGAGTCGCGGCCTGCTGCTGCTCATCACCCGAGACCGAATCGATGAGGACACCTGGGAAGAGTTCGAGGAGACTCTGATCACCTCCGATCTTGGTGTCGTGCCGACGACTGAATTGGTCGAGTCGCTGCGCGACAAGCTCCGGGTGGAAGGAATCGCTGAGCCAGGAAAGGCTCGCGCCATCCTGCGCGCCGAGCTGATCAAGCTAGTCGATCCCACCATGGATCGCAGCCTCAACGCTGATCGAACCGATCAACCCGCAGTCGTCATGGTCGTGGGAGTGAATGGCACCGGCAAGACAACGACAGTGGGAAAGCTCGCCCGGGTCCTGGTTGCCGAGGACAAGGACGTGCTGCTCGGAGCCGCTGACACGTTTCGTGCCGCCGCGGCGGACCAGCTCGAGACCTGGGGTAGCCGGGTTGGAGTGCCGACCGTGCGAGGGGCTGAGGGCGCCGATCCGGCCAGCGTGGCCTTCGAGGCAGTCAAGGCCGGCATCGAACAAGAGGTCGACGTAGTGCTGATCGACACCGCTGGCCGGTTGCATACCAAAGTCGGGCTGATGGATGAGCTGGGCAAGGTGAAGCGGGTCATTGAGCGTCAGGCCCCGGTAGGGGAGGTGCTCTTGGTGCTAGACGCGACTACCGGGCAGAATGGGCTAATCCAAGCTCGGATCTTCGCCGAGGTGGTCGACGTAACCGGCATTGTGCTCACCAAGCTGGACGGTTCCGCCAAGGGTGGCATCGTGGTTCAGGTGCAGCGTGAGCTCGGCGTACCGGTCAAATTGGTCGGACTTGGCGAAGGGCCGGATGATCTTGCTCCCTTCGACGCGGAAGTCTTTGTCGATGCGTTATTGGAGGAGGCAGCATGACGAGCATCTTGCATCCACCTGTCGAAGGCGCAGCCTTCGACGCGTTCATTGAGACCTCAGCGCCGGCCAGTCGTGATCATCGGCCATGGCAGCCAACTGATGGCAGCATGCCGGCCCTCTATCTGAGTCACGGCGCTCCGCCAGTTTTCAACGACGCGCACTGGATGGATCAGCTGTTCGGCTGGTCTCGATCCCTGCCGAAGCCAACGGCGATCTTGATCGTGAGCGCACATTGGGAGGCGGCCCCGCTCGCTCTGTCCTCGCCATCGATCGGGACGCGACTGGTTTATGACTTCAGCGGATTCGGCCGCCGCTACTTTGAGATGACCTATCAGACTCCTGAGGCCTCAGCGCTGGCTGCAAAGGTCACCGCGCTGATGTCGGACCTTGAGCCGGTGCATGAGCATCCGAGCCGCGGGCTGGATCATGGTGCGTGGGTCCCGCTGAAAGTGATGTATCCGTACGCCGATGTCCCGGTTCTGCAACTGAGCATGCCAACCCACGATCCGGACCAGCTCTTCCGGATCGGGCAGCAGCTCCGGCCGCTGCGCGAGGAGGGAGTGTTGATCATCGGTTCGGGCTATATGACCCATGGTCTGCCGTTCCTTGGCCGGGAGAGCTGGGAACACAATGCGATCCCAGGCTGGTCGCGAGACTTCGACGCCTGGGCAGCTGAGGCACTGGCGGCGGGCCGGCTCGACCTGCTCGCCGACTTCCGGCATGCGCCTGGAATGCCGTACGCACATCCGACCGTGGAGCATTACACGCCGATCTTCGTGACATTTGGAGCCGCCACGGATCCCTCCGCACCACCGACTGTGGTGATCGACGACTTCCAGATGGGTCTGGCAAAGCGATCGTTCCAAGTGGCGTAGCACCCTGTGGGAGGCTCAGGTAAGTGGTCGGCCGAGATTAAGTGCCAGCTCCGAATCCGCATAGTGTCCAAATCGCTCAACATCGACGTATCCGCTGGAGCGGTACAACTCGACTGCCGCGACCTGCGGTCGGCCGGTCTCTAGAAGCAGCCAGTCGGCACCAGCGGCTGCGGCGCTCGTCTCAAGGGCGGTCAAGACGATCCCGGCGTACCCGCGGCCTCGTACCCGCTCCTGCACGAACATCCGCCTAATCTCAGCCGGTCTTCGCGCCACCCGCGGCACACCCGGAGTACGGAATCGCCAACCACCCATAGCTACCGCTCGGTCATCCAGGTAGCCGACGAAGAACGCTCCGTGGGGAGGTATGAAGTCGGCCGTTGTATATGGTGTGTCGTCCGGCGAGCCGTAGATTTCGACATAGAACTGTTGGGCTGAGAGCTCCAGTGATGCAACATCGGGATGCTCGTACGGCACCTGCCGCAGCCGAAATTCGCCCGGCACGCGCCCAGCGTAGAAGATGATGTCCCTTCAAACGCCCGAGCCGCAAGAGGTGGGCTCAGCTGCCGGCCTCTCAGGAACTGCTGCGCCCGATGCAGCCCACCCCTTCCAAGGCCGCCGCGTGTTGAGGCGGCTCAGCTGGCTCTGGGTGTTGCTCGCTGGCGTCGGGGCGTACCTGCTGCTGCTTCGGACGCTGCTTGTGACCGAGAATCCCAATTTCTTCCCATCCTTGATCCTGCTCGGCTCCATAGTGGTTCCGGCCGCCGTGTTGACCTTCGCGGCAACTGGCGGCAAGCGCGGAATCCGGGTGAATGCCGGCATAGTCATATTTACTGCCATCGCAGGTCGGAATTCTTGGTACGCCTGAACGGGACTGTCAACGGGGGCCATCGGACGGATCAGGGGTAGCTCACATCGCTCTCGCGCCACCTTTATTGCCATCGGTGTCTTTGTGGCCGTTGTGATCTTGCACGCGGTATGGGATGCCAGCTCTAATTCGGTCGTTCGGATCGTGGTGGCGTTGTTGAGTTTCATTGCTCTGATGCTGACGCCCGTCGCAGCTCGACGCGCTGAAGGATCAGTTGCAGTTCAAACAATCCAGTCCACCCGAGCGGGAGGACAATCAACTCAGGCACCATGACGAGTTGAGTAGGCTGAGTCAGTCCAGCACAACCGAAGTAAGGACGCTCGTGTTCGACACCCTGCAAGACCGCCTGGCGGCCACCTTCAAGAATCTGCGCGGCAAGGGCCGGCTGTCCGAGGCCGATATCGACGCGACGGCTCGTGAGATCCGGATTGCCCTCCTCGAAGCCGATGTGAATCTGGCCGTCGTCAAGGACTTCATTGCCGCCGTTAAAGAGCGTGCCCGCGGCGCTGAGCTCTCCGGAGCCCTCAATCCCGCTCAGCAAGTGATCAAGATCGTCAATGACGAACTGATCGCGATTCTGGGCGGCGAAACCAGGGTGCTGCGTTTCGCCAAGAGGCCACCAACGGTGATCATGCTCGCCGGCTTGCAGGGTTCCGGCAAGACGACGCTGGCCGCGAAGCTCGGATTGTGGCTCAAGGAGCAGGGCCATTCCCCGCTCCTGGTTGCGGCCGATCTGCAGCGGCCAAACGCAGTGAACCAGTTGCAAGTCGTCGGTCAGCGAGCCGGTGTCCACGTTTTTGCACCCGAGCCTGGCAACGTCTCGGCGCGGAGCGACATCGATCAACGGAGCGGTGATCCTGTCGCGGTCGCCCAATCGTCGATCGCCGAGGCCGAGCGCCGACTGTATGACGTCGTCATTGTCGACACCGCCGGTCGATTGGGCATTGACGCCGAGATGATGCAGCAGGCCGTCGACATTCGTGATGCCGTCCATCCCGACGAGGTGCTCTTCGTCGTCGATGCCATGATCGGCCAGGACGCCGTCAACACGGCCAATGCCTTCGCCGAGGGAGTGGGCTTCGACGGCGTTGCGCTGACCAAGCTCGACGGTGACGCCCGTGGTGGTGCGGCGCTGTCAATCGCCCGAGTCACGGGTAGGCCGATCATGTTCGCCTCCAACGGTGAGGCTCTCAAGGACTTCGACGTATTCCATCCCGACCGGATGGCTAGTCGGATCCTCGGCATGGGCGACATGCTGACCTTGATCGAGCAGGCCGAGAGAACCTTCGACGCCGAGCAGTCGGCCAAGGCCGCTGCCAAGTTGGCTGGGCATGGCGGAGAGTTCGGGCTGGCGGATTTCCTGCAGCAGATGCAAATGGTCCGCAAGATGGGTCCGCTCTCAAAGGTTTTCGGAATGCTGCCTGGAATGGGTGATCTCAAGGACCGGATCGCTGGCATCGACGAACGCGACGTTGATCGGATCGAGGCGATTATCCATTCCATGACACCAGCCGAACGCGACAACCCGAAGATCATTGACGGTTCCCGGCGCTCGCGCATTGCGAAGGGCTCGGGGGTCGACGTGTCGGATGTCAATACCTTGATCAATCGCTTCTTCGAGGCCCGCAAGATGATGAGCTCCCTGGCAACGGGCGGTGTTCCCGGAATGCCAGGAATGCCCGGCTTGGCCGGCCCGCGCAAGCAACCCGCCCGATCGAAGAAGAAGGGTGGCCGCGGCATATCGGGGAACCCCGCGAAGCGCAATTCAGCTCAGCAGCCCGCTGCTTCCATCGAACCAGCCGCCGCATCCGGCAACGGAGAGATCGACCAAGCCGCGTTGGAGAAGGCGATGTCGGAGTTTCAGCTGCCACCTGAACTGCGCAGCCGCTTCAGCAAGTAAGAGTCATGGGGTCCAGGCCTGCCGCCGGGCGGGACCGCCTGCACTTCGCTGGCATGGTGCTGCCGGAAGGCGACTATCGGGACCTGTGGGTGGTCGACGGTGTCATCCGTACCGAGGCGATCTGCAACGCGCAGACCGTCGCTACTGGCGTCTGGTTGATGCCAGGCCTGGTTGACGCGCACTGTCACGTCGGACTCGAACGTCAGGGCGCTGTCCCTGATAAGCGGGCAGAAGAGCATGCCGTCGCCGAGCGCGATGCGGGAGCCCTACTGCTACGCGACGCAGGCAGCCCGGCCGATACCCGCTGGATGGATCGACGCACCGATCTGCCCAAGATCATCCGAGCCGGGCGGCACATCGCCCGGCCGAAGCGGTATCTCCGTAACTATGGCGAGGAAGTTGAGCCTGACGAATTGGTGGCCGAGGTGGAGCGGCAAGCGGCCCGTGGTGACGGCTGGGTGAAGCTGGTCGGGGACTGGATCGACCGGGATGTCGGTGATCTCACCCCACTGTGGCCCGCTGGTGTGGCGGAGGCCGCGATTGCTCGGGCACACGAACTGGGTTGTCGAGTGACTGCCCACGTCTTTGGTGAGCAAGCTGTCCGGGACCTTGTTGCGGCTGGAATCGACGGCATCGAGCACGGGACGGGGATCGACGAAGCCACCACTGCTGTGATGGCCGAGCGTCAGGTCGCTCTGGTCCCAACCATGATCCAGCTCGACAATTTCGAGATGTACGCCCAGTCGGGTGAGGAGAAATATCCGGCGTACGCGAGTCACATGCGTGCGCTGTATGCCAGCCGCCTCGAGCGGTTCGCGAGGGCTCTCGACGCGGGGGTTCCGATCTACGCCGGCACCGACGCCGGCGGCTTTCTTCCGCACGGCCTGGTTGGCAAGGAGATTGGCGCGTTGGCACAGTTCAGCTCGGCTGAATACGCCCTAGGAGCCGGTTCCTGGCGTGCCCGCGCCTGGCTCGGTCACCCGCCGACGCTTGTGGACGGCGCGCCGGCCGATTTCGTGGTCTTCGATGCCGATCCGCGCCTGGATCTCGGCGCACTGAGAGCGCCGCGCCATGTGATCTTGCGCGGCGCCCTCATCAGCTGACCTAGCGGTTCCTACCGCACGCACGTCACGGAGCGATGTTGATCACCAGTGTCGCGGTACGCTGTCCGGCTCGTGCCCCGACGGTGGCTTCGAGGCCACGGGTGGTTTGCACCAGCTTGGGCTTGACCGGCGAACCGTTGAGCGTGGCCGAGGCAACTGTGGCCCCGTCCGGCAGTACGGCCCCAGTGCGCAAGTTTGTCCGGCCGTCCCTAGTCACCGTGGTGGTGTAGGTCGCGCCTTGGTGCGTGGCGGCGACATCGATGCTGAATGCACCGAGTTTGACGCTATCCGCCGAGGCCCTGGGCTGTCCCCCCGGCAACTGCGGGACCACTGCGACTCGGTCGCGGCCCAGATCAGGGGAGACGCCGAGCCATTGGTGAATGATCGGCCACAGCACGCCGTACGCGCCCCAGGCCTGCTTCACCATTGATTGACCGTTCGGTGAACAGCCGGTCGATGTTGGCCCCGAAGTCCGGACTGGGAACGATCTCGGGCATTGCGCCGGGCACCCGATCTTCCTATCGGGTTGGCAATGTGTGGCGCAAGGGTGTCGGGGAAATGTTGGGCCGGAATAAATCTGGCGGGTCGGTAATGGAGCCGTCATAGCTGCGAGTGGCACTGCGCAAGCAGCAAGCCCAAAGAAACTTGCGCCAATCGAGCAAGATGGGCGCATGCGCGCCGGTCGAGCAGCAGCCTCACTGCTGATCGTTGCGTTACTGGGTGCGATCCCGCTGCCCGCGTACGCAGCAGACCAGGTAATCGAAACCGAGCTCATGGTGTCAGGTACGCCTGAGGCGGACGGTAAGCCGGTAAAGCTCGACACGACGATTCTGACCACAGATCCCGCCACGCCTCGACCGGCAATCGTGCTGGCACATGGATTCGGCGGCACCAAGGCCGACAGCGAGCCGACCGCCCGTACCCTCGCGCGGGATGGCTACACAGTGATCATCTACACCGCGCGTGGCTTCGGCAGATCCGGCGGTCGGATTCACTTGGACAACCCGGCTTACGAGGGCGCAGACGCGCGCAAGCTCGTTGATATTGCCGCCACCCGCCCGGAGGTCGCCAAGGAAGGAGGCAACGACCCTGTGATCGGCTTCGCCGGGGCGTCGTACGGTGGAGCGCTCTCCTTCCTTGCCGCCGGGCTCGATCATCGTGTGGATGCCATAGCGCCGGCATTCACCTGGCACAGCCTGCGGCAGGCGCTATTCCCGCAATATCGGGTTGTCGGCCCGGCCAAGTCGCCGGCTGACGTCAGTCCTGCGAATCGGCAGGGCGTCTTCAAACAGCGTTGGGCCTCGTTGCTGTTCTCCAATGCCGCCGGAGGAGGAGGAGGAGGAGGAGGAGCAAATCCCAGCAATGAGCAGACACCGAATCAGAATGGATTGTGCGGTCGATTTGATCCGGTCCTGTGTCGGGGGTATCTAGTAGCAGCTGAGACCGGAGAGGCCAATGTCAAGCTGAAGGCACTGCTCGACGAGTCGGGCTTGAAGAAGGTCTTGCCGGCAATCAACGCGCCGACCCTGATCATTCAGGGCGAAGATGACACGTTGTTCCCTCTCGACGAGGCCGATGCGAACTTCCGAGGCTTGCCAGCCACCACACCGGCTGAGATGAAGTGGGTGGCTGGCGGGCATGACACGGAGATCTCAGTCGATCCATTGATCGATGATCTTGAAGCGTGGTTCGGCCGCTACTTGAAGCGGGACCACAGCACTCCCGACGGCTCCTTTTCTGTGCTGGTGCCAGAGACATCGCTGCTCGGCGAAGATCGTGGCACTCGCGAGCCGCAGACACTCAGTGTCCAGGCCTACCCGGGGCGCGGGTCCAATTTCACAGATCAGCGGATAGTACTGAAGGGCGAGCGGCAAGGCATCCTGGCTCCGCCAGGCGGTGCACCGGCGGGATTGACCAACCTTCCTGGAACTGGCGGTGCGGTCGGCCAGGCCTCCAGCGTGGCTGGCTACGCCCTAGGTGTGCTTCCTGGTCAATCGGCACGCTTCACCAGCGAGTCGCTGACTACTCCGCTGACGTTGATCGGTAGCAGCCGCATCGACCTCGACGTCACAGGGTCGGCAGCGACCGCCACCTTGTTTGCGTCGCTGTGGGATCTGGGACCCGACATCGAACGGACCGAGAACGGTCGCACCAGCACTGGTCCGAGTACAGCGATACTTCCGCAACTCGCCGTTGCCCCAGTGAAGCTGACAGGGCTGGACCCCAATAAGCCACTGCGAGTAACGGTTGCGCTGCCTGCGATTTCCCATAAGGTGCCGGTAGATCATCGTCTCCAGCTGGTCGTCTCCACTACCGACCAGGCATACGCAAACCCAGTTCAGGCGGCTAGCTACGAAGTGAGCTTGGCCGACGATGGGGGAGTAGCGATCCCCGTGCTAGCCACGACGGCGCTGAATGCGAAGACCGTCGATGTCCCGCTTCCGCTCCTCATTGTCGTAGCTGCCCTGGTAGTTGCCTCAGTGGTTGCCGCAGTATTCATGTGGCGTCGCCGCCGCGGAATCCAAGCAGTCGCTGAGCTGGTCAGCCTCCCGCTAGTTGTGACCGATGTGGTGAAGACCTACGGCGACGGCTTTCGGGCGGTAGACGGGGTGTCCTTCCGGGCAGAAGCGGGCCAGGTGCTGGGTCTGCTGGGTCCCAATGGCGCCGGCAAAACCACAGTCATCCGCATGCTGGTCGGCTTGATTCGGCCCGATTCGGGCTCGATCTACGTCCACGGCCAACCGGTGCATGCCGGAGCCGACGTGCTGAACTCGGTTGGCGCCTTCATCGAGGGACCTGGGTTCCTGCCGCATCTGAGTGGCAAGGCAAATCTGCTTGCGTACTGGCATGCGACCGGTCGACCACTGGGGGAGGCTCAGCTGGATGAGGCTTTGAAGATTGCGGGCCTCGGTTCAGCGATCAATCGGAAGGTCCGCAGATATAGCCATGGAATGCGGCAGCGCCTCGGCATTGCCCAGGCGATGCTCGGATTGCCGCCGCTACTCATACTCGATGAGCCAACCAACGGTCTAGACCCACCGCAGATCAAGGCGATGCGTGCCGTACTGGCGGACTACGCAGCGGCTGGCCGTACGGTCATCTTGTCCTCACACCTGTTGTCGGAGGTCGAACACACCTGCAGCCATGTAGTGGTGATGGACAAGGGCAAGGTCGTTCTAACCGGGGCCGTCGAGGAGCTGACCGCCAGCGACACGGTGACCGTTATCGGCCTGACGAGTGGCGACGATGTCCGCGCTGCCCGGCAAACGTTGCGGGCTCGAGGGCTTCAGGCTGAGCCGGAGGGCAAGCTGCTGCGGGTAACTGGTGATCTGCCGCGTCAGGCGATTGTGGCCGAGTTGGTGGCAGCTGGCTACGGAGTTGAGTCAGTGGACGGGCATCGCGAGCTCGAGGAAGTCTTCATGAGCCTCGTAGGCACGACGAGCCAGGGCGCCGAAGACAGCGACGAAGGCGCGTCATGAGTGCTACCCCGATTGCTCCGCCGCTGCCGCTGGCAGCCGAGATCGGGCGCCAAGTACGCCGGAGACGCACCATCGGCATTTTCATCGTGCTCGCGGTTCTGCCACTGGTGCTATTGCTGGCTTTCTGGCTCGGCAATGACAGCAACGAGACAGGCGATCGTGGGTTCGTCGACCTGGCCCAAGACAGTGGCGCCAACTTGGTGATCTTCACGCTCTTCGCTTCAACCAGCTTCCTTCTCATCGTGATCGTCGCGTTGTTTGCTGGCGACACGGTCCCGTCAGAGGCGAGCTGGGCCAGCCTGCGATACCTGCTCGCTGCACCCGTACGACGTGAACGTCTGTTGCGTCAGAAGCTAATTGTGGCAGCTCTGTCTTCGGTGGTGGCGCTCGTTTTTCTGCCGGCCTGGACGCTCGTCGTAGGTGGACTCGCATATGGCTGGGGACCTTACGTCGGCCCTACGGGGACTCAGATCGGTTGGCCTGAGTTCGCGGGCCGGCTGTTGATCATCGTCGGTTACCTGTTCGTCGAATTATCCGTGGTG